>JALWRO010000301.1 GCA_027080605.1 Campylobacterales bacterium | reverse complement strand
ACTCTATTCGATTATCCTTTTCGGTATTCCCGATGTTAAAGACAGTGTCGGAAGCGATGCACTCTGCGAACACGGCATTATCGCGGAGAGTATCCGTGCCATCAAAGCGGCACATCCCGATATGTTTGTCGTCAGCGACCTCTGCTTTTGCGAATATACCGATCACGGGCACTGCGGTATTCTCGATCTTGAAAATGAAACGGTGGACAACGACGCCACACTGAAGATACTCGGCAAACAGGCAGTCGTGCACGCCAAAGCGGGTGTCGACATGATCGCCCCCAGCGGCATGATGGACGGTATGATCACCGCTATCCGAACGGCGCTTGATGAAGCAGGCTTTGTCAACCTGCCTGTCATGAGCTACTCAACCAAATTTGCTTCCGCCTACTACGGACCGTTTCGCGATGTTGCCGAATCGGCACCGAGTTTTGGAGACAGACGCAGTTACCAGATGAATCCGGCAAATCGTGACGAAGCGATTCTGGAGAGTCTGGAAGATGAAAAAGAGGGAGCAGATATTCTCATGGTCAAACCCGCGCTTGCCTATCTCGATATCGTCAGAGATATCCGAAATAACAGCCGTTTACCATTGGCAGTGTATAATGTAAGCGGAGAGTACGCCATGCTCAAACATGCCGGTGCCGCGGGTCTGATCGATTATGACCGTGTCATGATGGAAACGTTGCTCGGTTTCAAGAGAGCGGGAGCGGATATTATTATCACATACCATGCGAAAGAAGCGGCGCTGCTTTTGCAGAAGGGATAAACGATGAGACACTTTTTAACACTCAAAGATTACAGCAAAAAAGAGATTCTTCAAATCATCAAACTCGGTTTCAAAATCAAAAAGAGACTGAAAAAGGGTAAACAGAAACCCTATCTGAAAAAACAGACACTGGCGATGATTTTTGAAAAGTCCAGCACCAGAACACGTATGAGTTTTGAGATTGGAATGTATCAGTTAGGCGGGCATGCCGTCTTTTTGTCATCCAACGATTCACAGCTTGGTCGCGGCGAACCCATGAAAGATACCGCCCGTGTCATTAGCCGCATGGCGGATATGGTAATGATCCGTACCTTTTCACAGGAGAGTCTTGAAGAGTTTGCAAAATATGCTACCGTTCCGGTCATTAACGGATTGACCGACCTCTACCATCCGGTACAGTTACTCGCCGATTACATGACTATGGTAGAATACGGAAAGTCAAAAAATCCGGTAGTCGCCTATGTCGGTGACGGAAACAACATGACACACTCCTGGATGTGGATGGCGGCGAAACTCGGTTTTGAACTGCGTATCGCATCGCCGAAAGGCTATGAAGCAGACGGCGTTGTGATTCATGAAACATTGACCGAAGCCAAAAAATCTGGTGCGAAGATCACTTTCTTTCATGATCCCGCAGAGGCGGTCAAAGATGCCGATGTTGTGACGACCGATACTTGGATTTCGATGGGACAGGAAGAGGAAAAAGAGCAGCGTATCAAAGATTTTGAAGGCTTCATCGTCGATGAGGCGATGATGAAACTGGCAAAAGATGATGCCATTTTTCTGCACTGTCTGCCGGCATACCGGGGTTATGAAGTCAGCGAAAATGTGCTTGAAGGCAAACAGAGTGTCATCTTCGATGAAGCGGAAAACAGACTGCATGCACAAAAAGGGTTGATGGTCTGGCTGGACAGGCAACGATAATATGGACGAGGGGAAAAAGATGAGCGAAAAAGAGAAAAAATACGATATCGTTGATAAAATCAACGCGTTGTCCGACAAGCTCGGACTTAGCCGTGAACACCGGACACTGCTGGGTATCAAAGATACGGATGATCCCAATATCAAGGAACTCTATCTCAAAGAGGGGTCCTGGAACAATGAAGAACCGTGGTTTGCGATCGAAGACAACAATGAAAAAAAGGCATATGCGTTTATTCCTGCGGAAGCTTTTGCGCAGATTATCGATACACTGCGTCATGCACAGCAGGAAAATTTCAACCTGAAACTTGAAAAGACCATCTGGCAAAATATTCCTGCTGATTTTGAAGATGTGTGGGTCGTCGCAATGGAAGAGATTCGTAAATATGCGCAGCAAAACGATCCGGACAAGCCTGTCTCTGTCGACCTCGACAAGTTGATTAAAAAAATAAAAAAAGAGCATCCGAATCTTTTTATCAATATCAAAGATTTTATGCCTCCGCAAATGAACCAGTTACAGGATAACCATGATTGATTTCAACAAATTTACCAAATACTCCAAACCGGGACCGCGCTATACCAGCTATCCCACCGCACTGGAGTTCAACGAAACATTTGACAACAATGCCCTGCTGGCAGAGTTTGAGAACCAGGACAAAAGCCGCCCGCTTTCACTCTATTTTCACCTCCCTTTTTGCCGAAGTGCCTGCTACTTTTGCGGCTGCAATGTCGTGTTTACCTCCAAAGAAGATAAAAAAGTACGCTATATCGAATACATCGAAAAAGAGCTCAATATCCTCGCTTCCCATCTCGACACTTCAAGAGAAGTGATCCAGATGCACTTTGGCGGAGGAACACCGACATTTTTTTCACCGGAACAACTGGCGGAAGTGATCGGTCTGATCAAAAAAACGTTTCCCAATTTTACCGAAGATGCGGAAATAAGCTGTGAAATAGACCCGCGTTTTTTCACCAAAGCACATATGGAAGCACTCAAAGAGGGCGGCTTCAACCGGATCAGCTTCGGCGTACAGGATTTTGATCCCAAAGTACAGGAAGAGGTACACCGCATCCAACCCTATGAAATCACCAAAGCAGCAATCGATCTTGCACGCGAGTACGGTATAGCATCGGTCAATGTCGATCTCATTTACGGTCTGCCTTTTCAGACGTTTGAAACATTCAAAAAGACTTTGCAACTGGCACGATCTCTGGATGCGGACAGATTTGCCGTTTTCAACTATGCCCATGTGCCGTGGCTTAAAAAGACCATGCGAAAAATCGATGAAACCACCCTCCCCCATCCAAGTGTGAAACTGGAGATTTTAAAATACACAATCGACTACATCACTTCCGAAGGATACAAA
>JALWRO010000300.1:6130-12026 GCA_027080605.1 Campylobacterales bacterium | reverse complement strand
CTGATTATTCAACTTCCGCGTCGATAACGTCGTCATCGCCTTTGTTGGCTGAGCTTGCGCCGCCTTGTGCACCTGCTCCGGCACCGCCTGCTGCGCCGCCCTGCTCTTGCTGATAAGCAGCTTCCGCCAGTTTATGGCTCGCTTCTGTCAACTCTTTGACTTTCGCATCGATCTGCTCTTTGGTGACATTTTCATTTTTGAGCAACTCTTTGAGGTCGTTCAGGAGACCTTCGATTTTGCTTCTTTCACCCGCTTCGACTTTGTCACCGAGGTCGGCAAGTGATTTCTCAGTCTGGTGTACCAGTGCATCCGCCTGGTTTTTCGCTTCGACGAGTGCTTTGCGTTTTTCGTCTTCGGCTTTGTGCGCTTCCGCATCCTGTACCATTTTCTGAATCTCTTCTTCACTCAATCCTGATGAACCGGTGATTTTGATCTGCTGCTCTTTACCGCTCGCTTTATCTTTCGCGCTGACGGTCAAAATACCGTTGGCATCGATGTCGAATGTCACTTCGATTTGAGGCACACCTCTTGGTGCCGGTGGAATACCTTCCAGGTTGAACTGACCAAGCGATTTGTTATCTTTGGCAAACTCACGCTCACCCTGTACGACATGGATCGTAACGGCAGGCTGATTGTCTTCCGCAGTCGAGAATGTCTGTGTCTTCTTGACAGGAATCGTCGTACCTTTTTCGATAACTTTGGTAGTCACGCCACCCAGTGTCTCGATACCGAGGCTCAGCGGTGTAACGTCCAGCAAGAGTACATCTTTGACATCACCTTTGATGACCGCACCCTGGATCGCAGCACCGATCGCAACTACTTCGTCAGGGTTGACAGATTTGTTCAACTCTTTGCCGAAGAAGTTTTTCACTTTCTCCTGAACCATCGGTACACGTGTGGAACCACCGACCATGACGATCTCTTTGATATCACTTTTGGAAACACCCGCATCTTTGAGCACTTCTTCGATTTTGGTAATCGTCTCCTCTACCAAATCTTCGATCAGAGACTCAAACTTCGCTCTGGTGATCTTTTTAACAAGGTGTTTCGGACCGCTTGCATCGGCTGTAATAAACGGCAGGTTGATCTCTGTTTCAGTCGCTGAAGAGAGCTCTTTTTTCGCATTTTCAGCCGCTTCTTTCAAACGCTGCAGCGCCATTACATCGCCTTTGAGGTCGATACCGCTCTCTTTTCTGAACTCTTCTACCAGCCAGTCGATCAGACGGTTATCGAAGTCGTCACCACCGAGGAATGCGTTACCGCCGGTTGCCAGTACTTCGACAACGTTGTCACCGGTTTCGAGTACGGTAACATCGAATGTACCACCACCGAGGTCATATACACAAATCTGCTCTGCCTCTTTTTTATCGAGACCGTACGCCAGTGCAGCCGCTGTCGGCTCATTGATAATTCTGACGACATTCAGCCCGGCAATTGTACCCGCTTCTTGTGTCGCTTTTCTCTGACTGTCGTTGAAGTATGCCGGTACAGTAATCACTACATCTGTGACTGTTCCACCGACATACGCTTCCGCATCTTCTTTCAGTTTGGTAAGAACTTTTGCAGAAATCTCCTGCGGTGTATAGGTTTTACCGTCCACTTCGATCGCACACGCACCGTTTCTGTCCACCACATGGTAAGGCAATCTCTTTTTCGCCTCTTCTGCGGTCGGTTCGTTACACATCAGACCCATAATTCTCTTGATAGAGTAGATGGTTTTTTCAGGGTTGGTAACCATCTGTCTTTTTGCCGGATCACCGACCAGTACTTCGCCTTTGTCGGTAAACGCCACAATAGAAGGTGTCGTATTTTTACCCTCTTTGTTTGGAATAACTTTTGCCTCGCCGCCTTCATACACAGCCACACAAGAGTTGGTTGTTCCTAAATCTATTCCTATTACTTTACTCATTTTTATCTCCTTGTTATTATCGTTTGTTTATTTTTAGTTAGATATCGAAACCATCGCCGGTCTCAATACCCTGTCTTTGATCTTATACCCTTTTTGCAGTACCTGGACTATTTCACCCGGTTCATGCTCCTCACTATCCACGCGCATTACCGCTTCATGAAAGTGCGGATCGAAACCGTTTTCCATATCGACCAGCTCGATACCGTGTTTTGCAAACACTTTTTTGAACTGCTCCAGAGTGAGGTTGATCCCCTCTTTGATCTGCTCGAGCGCTTCATCACTGCTGGTCGATTCATCGACGCTGATCATTGCATTGTCAAGTGAATCGATCACCGCAAGCAGATCTCTTGCAAACTGCTCATGCGCATAGGCAATCGCCTGCTGCTTCTCTTTTTCCATCCGCTTTTTGATATTTTCAAATTCGGCAAGATCACGCAGCCGCTGCTCTTCAAGCTGGGCAATCTTCTCTTCCAACTCTTCTATGCGACTCACTTCAGACTCACAAGCCTCATTCTCAGCTTGTTCTGTCTGCTCTTCCTGTACTTCATTTTCATTTGTGGGTTGCTCTTTATGCTTCTTCTTACTCACATTTGACTCCTTTATGCACTACCGAAGAACACATCTTCGATATTTTTTCGTTATTATACAACTTTAGTCTTCATTTGTCAAGGGGTAATTGATTTTTTTTGATAAATTAACTTTAGTCATATGCACTAAACTTAATTATGGACTTACTTTAAGTCTTTTAGATAAATGCAGCAATGTATAGTAAGCGGTATAGAAGGAATAGTTTAAAAAGAAGTTGATCGATTAATAAAGAGGGGGGGGAAAAAGAAGGTATGTTACAGATACCTTCGAAGAAAACGTTTGATTTTTGCCAGAATACCTTCACGATGCGCGGGAAGTCTCATGAAGAGGTTATCCAAAGCTTCTCTTTCCACGGGAGTCAGTTTCGTCATGTCGCAATCCTTTTGAAATCTTTTTGACCAGATGTACCAAATCCTCTTCATCAAGCTCTGCAAGCATCTTGAAGATAGCGGGAACTGCCTGCGGTTTTGAGTTACCCAGCCTCCAGTCCTGATAGGTACGCATCGATACACCAAGTTTTTCAGCCATCTGCTTCTGGCTGATCTTTTTACCAAAATACTGCGCCTCCACAGCATTATGTAAAATATTGAATAAGTCATGAGATTCCATGTATAAATGGTAACAAAACTATGTTAAACCACACATAAAGCCGTACACTACATACGGTTTACTAAACAATACATAATCTATAACCAATCAAATATACTCTAATTCTATCACTATATATTTAATATCAGATAAAAGAACCACTATTTTTATCTTTTTATACAGTTTTTCGTATGTTTTGTCAATTTTTTATGCCATTCTTAAACTATTTATCTAATCTAACATAAATTAGCAAAATATTTCATGGAAAACAGACAAAATGGAGAAAAAACTCTTTTTACAAATAGTGACACCCTCCTTATTCGGATTTGGCACACCCTGTGCTGATTAAACAAAAGAATTATGAAAGAGTTCATGAACATACTAAAAAAGAGGCTCAGACCAACGGGAGGATTTGTCCTCTTTTTTAGTATGTTCATGAACTCCCGCCAGACAACATAAAAGAAAAGGAGGACGATGTGTTTGATCCACTCAGAATAGCCTACGACACAACACTGCTGATACAACTCAAACTCGGACCACAAAAAGAGATATTTCAGTGCACCCACTACACACGCATCGACAGCGACACCCCCGCCCCCGTCGCCCGCTACACCCTCCGACAAATCAAAAACAACAGCACCGTCATCCTCGAAGTGACCAAAGACAAAAGAAAAAACTTCCGTATCAAAGCATTTCAAATGGTCGAAAAACGCCCCTTCTCACCAAAATTTGCCATGCTACTCGGCACAGAAGCCATCACCTTTACACCCAAAAACCACCCCGCCAAACCACGCACCATCTACGGACGCATCCCCTACCCCGATGAAAAAACCGACATCATCAAATACATCTGCGACACCGAAGAACTCCCCCTCCACCCGTGGGAAATGGGCTACACCCGCGACGGCAACGGTAACTGGTACCAACTCCTCGAACAATCCCGCGGCAGACTCAAACGATTTACAGACAACAGCGCCATACGCTGCTGGGAATATGCCGACGATGATTACACACGATTATTGATAGAAAAAGAGGAGACAGCACAGGAGGAGAGTAAAGATTTTTTGATCTATCTGGGCAAGACCATTAGCAGAGCGCAGATACACCTGTTAAACAGTGCATCCACACTATCGAAGGCGATATAGGCTACGCCTCCACCACCTCTTCAAAAAAGTCCACAATCTCATCTTTGTCGATTTTGTGGCTAGCACCTTTGTAAAGGTTCTCTTCGAGTCGATGCAGCACTTCCTGGATAAAATCCCCCTCTTTGGCATACGGCAACAGTAGGTTGTAGAGTGCTTTATCACTTTTCGCTTTACGGATCTGTTTGACTATCGGTCTGGGCTCTTTTCTGCCGCTTCCGGGGCGATACTGCATAGCGAAGAAAGTGAGTGCGCCGCCCAGCAGCATGCCTGCCGCCAGGTAGAGATATTTCACCGCAGGATCACTCTCTTTGGTGACGACCCTGACACTGCTTTTGCCTGAATCTGCCGCCCGGGCGATTTCTTGTTTTAGCTGCGGAGACTCCTCTATTTTCGGTGCAGATGCCGCTGCTTTTTTACCGCCTCCTTTGACTTTGATGTCAATCGGTTTGGTACGGATCGTCTTTTTTTGCTGCGTTTTACTGTCAAAATAGGTAAATTTCACCGGTGGAATCGTATAGTCATGCTCTGCGACAATAGCGATTTTCTGGGTAAACGTACCTTTATACTGACCGTTGACCAGATGCGCTGTCACTTTCGGTTCATCCGCATAAACCACCGCATCGGGAATATTCAGGTCAAATTTCTGAATATCATCCACATTGCCTTCGCCTTCGATGGTAATGGTCAAATTGACCGGTTTGTCGGCATAAACCTCTTTTTTATCCACATCTGCACGGATATCAAAATGCCCATACACTTCGAGATTGTCCGGCAGCGGATCGACATGAAGCTTCGCTTCGTTGGAAAAGAGTTTTTTCCACTCGATCGAACTGACAAAAGAGTTGAAAAACGGATCGTCAAAAAAAGGATCATTCAAGCCGCCCAGACTGCTCCTTCGCCGTACTCTGGTACCGATATTGGCAACCACGGAAGGAATGGTATAATCCCCCGGCTTCTGCGGAAACAGCAGATAACTGTACGTCGTCACAACATAATCGCCTTCCAGTGACTGCTTCTTGCCTTTGATCTCTTTGACCCAGAAGTTCTGAAGTGACGGCGGGGTGATTTCGATTTTGTCCGCTTTGACACCGCGTTTCTGTTTAAATTTCAAATCCAGCCGCACGCTCTCACCCACTTTGACACTGTTTTTACTCAGTTTCATCTCCAGCACATACGGCGCACCCGCTTTGGAGGCTGTCGGTTTGACCACCTTGACACTGAGTGGATCGGTTTTATAAACTTTTCCGTCCACATCTACGCTAAACGGCGGAATCTTCGTCGTTTTCTGCGGTGCGAAAGTATAAGTACGGCTGCGACTTTGGGTTACCGCACCGTTGATGATTGTCGTCTGCTGGGCGTTGGAAGTTCCCAGCACCGCCGCACCGCCGATCTTCGTGATGACGGGGAACTTGACATTGTCACCCTCGGCGGTAATCGTCAGATTGACGGTATCGCCTTTATAGACTTCGCTTTTATCGACAGTCGCTTTAACCCCGGCGGCGAATAGTGTCGCTCCGGTAATCAGCAGCAACACGATGTATCGTATGATATTACCACGGTTTCGTTTCATGTTGTTTCTCTCCTTGTTGTGTCGGAAGTTCCATCATGAGGGTGTTGATTCCTCTCCCTTCCAGCATCTTTTTCCATTTTCGCTCTTCCATATCCG
>JALWRO010000300.1:2427-6120 GCA_027080605.1 Campylobacterales bacterium | reverse complement strand
TCCGAGATAGGAGGCGCTTTTTTCAGGGCTGCCGCGGCAGCTTTGCGTTTTTGCTCTTTTTCGCGCTTTTGCGCTTCTCTTTTTTTGGCAGCAGCTGCCTGTGCCTTTTTCTGTTTTTGTTTCTCTTCTTTCGCCTTTTGTTGCTGCGCTTTTTGCGCTTTGTTCTTTTGCGCTTTCGGCTTCTGCTCTTTTTGCGCTTTTTTGTCACCTTGTTTCTCTTTTTTGTGTGACTGATCTTTTTGAGTCTGATCCCTTTTCTGATTCTTCTGCTTATCTTTTGAGGACTTATTCTGCTTTTGCTGTTTGCCCTTTTCTCCCTCTTTTTTCCGGTCGGAAGATTTTTGGTTCTTTTGGTTTTGCTGATCTTTATTTTGCTGTTTTTGATCTTGCTTACTGTTTTGCTTCTGCTTTTGATCTTTTTTCTGATTCTGATTTTTATTCTGTTTCTTCTGATCTTTGTTTTGTTTCTTTTGCTGCTTTTTCTTCTGCTGCTCTTTTTGCTTTTTCAAAAGCTCCAGATTGAACCGAGTGTCGGGATCTTCCTGGATTTTCAAAGCCTCTTCGTACGCTTTGATTGCATCGTCGATTTTCCCCATTTTGGCATAGGTATTGCCGATATTGTGCAGTGCCTTTGCCTTGAGCGCGGGATCGCTGACTTTTTGAAAAGCCGCCAGCGCCTCTTTGTATTTCCCCGCTTTATAGTAACTGTCACCCAGGTTGAAGAGGGCATCCTGTTTGCCTTCGGCTGCCAGTTTGCCATAGTGCGCAATCGCCTGATCGTACGCTTTTTTGCTGTATGCTTCCGCACCTTTTTTGACATCGAGAAAATCGAATATTCCCGCATGCAGGGCAATTGCCGCACTTAACAACACTACTGCTCTTTTCATGCTACGCTCCTTCGCGGCAGGGAGAAAAACGCCGTAAATAGAAACAGTACCGCTGCCGCCAGTGGATAGTAAAAGAGTTCTTCTCTGTTTTTGATCGTCGTCTCCTCCTGCAATTTCGCTTTAAATTTTGACTGGATAATCTGTGCCAGACTCTTGACATCATCATTTTTCAGACTATACACCATATAGGCACCACCGGTTTCGAGCGCCAGTTTTTTGATGGCATCATTTCTCCTGACGATGACGATATCACCTTTGGCATCTTTCAGGACACCGTTTTTGGTTTTGATCACACCGCCCTTTTTTGTACCGATCGCATAGATAAATACCGTAATATGATGCTCTTTCGCATAGGCGATCTCTTTGCTCAAATCGGTCTCGTCTCCACCGTCTGTAAAGAGCACCAGTACTTTTTTGTCCTGGTTTTCAAACAGGTTATTCGCCGCTTCCAGCGCACTCATGATCGACGTACCGCGCAGGTTCAAATACTCCAGCCCCAGATTTTTGGTCAGGAACTTGAGTGAATGAAAATCCTCCGTCAGCGGTGCAATCAAGAATGAGCGTGAACTAAACCCGATCAGCGCCACTTTCGTATTTTTCAGATACTTCAGAAAATGGTCAAATTTCCGTTTCGCAAATTCGAACCGGTTGGGATAGACATCGTCGGCGAACATCGACCGGGAAATATCAAACCCCACGACAACATTGACAAAACTCGACTTCACTTTGATTTCACCACGGTCTATCTGCGGTCGTGCCACCGCCACCACTGCCAGTGCAAAAGCGACTATCATGAAGATACTGCGCACTTTGCCGCTCAAACCGCTGTGCGGAACACGGATCTTCTCCAGAATACGCGGATTGAAAATCCTCTCCAGCGGTGATTTTCCCTGTTTGAGTATCCAGACCATCGGAAGGATCAACAGAAGCAGCCATAACAACTGCGGATTGTGAAAACTCATCGCTGCCCTCCTCTGTTTCGGTAGAAGAAAAATCCCGCCAGTAACAACAGCCCAAGCGTGAGCGGATACTGGAAGTAGTACTCTTTCTTCACATATTTATTTGCTTTGATTTCACTCTTTTCGAGTTTGTCGATCGTCTCGTAAATTGCTTTCAGTTTCTGTACGCTGTTTGCCATAAAAAACTTTCCACCGCTTTTTTCGGCAATGTACTGCAACACCTGTGCGTTAAAATCTCCCGGATTTCCCACACCGATCGTATAGACTTTGATGCCGTACTTCTGCACCGTTTTGATCGCCACATCGAGCGGGATCGTACCGGTGTTGTCCATACCGTCGGTCAGTAAAATCGCAATCTTGTTTTTCGATTTGCTATCCTTGAAAAGGTTGGAACTCAGAAAAAGCGCTTCGTAGAGTGCCGTTCGCTGTTTTCCTGCAACACCCACGTCGATACGGTTCAAAAGCCGTTTGATACTCGCTTTGTCATAGGTCAGCGGCACCGCGACATAGGCGAAATCGGCAAAGATCGTCAAACCGATCTTGTCGTGTTTACGCTTATCCAGAAAATCTTCGACAATATTTTTGACAATGCCGAACTTGTTGTTCTCTTCCATCGATCCGCTCGCATCCATAATGAGCGAAATCTCATACCCTTTGTCGTTTTGCACGGTCACTTCATTTTCTATTACCGGAGAGGCAAGCGCCGTACTAAACGCCAGCACCGTCAGAAACTTCACCAGCTGCAGTCCAAGACGGCTCTTTTTGACCGCTTTTTGCAGCATTGCCGTTCCTGGGAAAAAGAGTGCTTCGCTTTTGGGTTTGCAAAACTTCAGACAGACCAGATAGAGCAGCGGTAATAAAAACCACCACGGGTGTTCAAATACTACACTTCCCATCTGATCTCCTTGATAAACTTGCGAATCTTCTCTTTGAGCCCCGCATCCAGCGGCGGTACCTCTTTTTTATATTTATACGGCTCCAGCGCTTTTACCAGCGTCTCGTACTGCGATTTTCGCTTTTCATCCACAAACTGCCCCACATCTTCGATAAAGGTGTAGGCGACACTTTTGGGATTGTCGAAATCGATCGCTTCGATACGCTCCCTCGCCAGTTCTTTCGCTGTTTTGCGAAAACGGCGTTTTTTGCGCATTTTCCGCTTCATGAAATATCCCGCCGCGGCAGCCAGTAAAAGCAGCGCGACAACCGTCACAATCAACACTGTCAAAGAGTTGTCATGAACTTCCACAACCCCTTTGATATCCCGTAACTTTTCCATCTTCTATCCCTTCAGGATCTGCGACGCACGGACATAAATGTCTTCGTCGGTATAGATCTTCCCGTAGGTAATTTTATGCTCCAGAAAATGCTCATAAAGCTTTTCGTCACTCTCTTTCAACGCCGCTTCGTACGCATTTACCACCGATCTGTTCAGGTAGATATCTTCACCCTGCAGCGTCGCCGGATCGACCAGCGTATATTCTCCCTCCAGAAGCGGTGCCTCTTCAAATCTGTCACGCACTATCAGTGCATAGATCTGATGCCTGTGGGCGATACTGCTCAAATCGATATCGCCGTAAAAATCGCTGATCAGCAACAGCAGTGACTTTTGTCGGGTCGTACTGTTGAGATAGTGGCAAAATGCCTCAAAATCCGCACGTTTGCCGATCGGATCGACCGAAAGCGCAGTACGGACGCTCTCTTCCACCACACCGAGGCTTTTGGAGGGCTTCATGAAGCTTTCGACACCGTCACTGAAAAAAAGCGTCGTCAGTCTGTCTGCATTTTTCAGCGCTGAAAAACTAAGCAGTGCCAGCAACTCCGCCATCACTTCCTGCTTCAGACGCACC
>JALWRO010000300.1:0-2417 GCA_027080605.1 Campylobacterales bacterium | reverse complement strand
CACCGTTCCGAAGTTGATTCCCCCGTCGATCATGAAAGCGACAATAATATTCAACTCGCGCTCTTCATTGAATACATTGACTTTGACTTCGCCTGTTTTGGCAGTCGCTTTCCAGTTGATCTTGCGGACATCATCTCCGTAATCGTACTCCTTGATCTCGGCAAAATCGATTCCGTCTCCCTTGAAGGCGGTCAGATTGTTTCCGAGATTTCCCGTAAAGACCTCTTTTTTTGCACGTAAGAGAATCTCTTTGACTATAGTCTCTATCATGACAGACTCTTTACGGCGCCTGAACGGCTTCGAGTACCTTCTGGATAATATGGTCGCTGTTGATCCCTTTGGCTTCGGCTTTGTAACTGAGGATAATTCGGTGTCTGAGGACATCGAAAACTACTTCTGCAACATTCAGCGGTGTGACGAAATCTTTTCCCTGCAGCAGTGCATGCGCACGACTCGCTTTGTAGAGGTCAATCGATCCCCTCGGACTCGCACCGAACTCGATAAACTCTTTAAGCTCTCCCAGACCGTACTGCTCCGGTTCACGTGTCGCAAAGATCAGCTTCAGCATATATTTTTGCACGGCATCATCGACATGCACCTCTTTGTATTTCGCCTTAATCGCATCCAGATCGTTTTTATCTGCCGCCTGCTGCACCGCTTCAAAACCGTTTTTTGCCACACGGTTGACGATCTCGAACTCTTCGTCGAGTGTATTGTATCCGACCAGTACCTTCAACATGAAACGATCCAGCTGCGCTTCGGGAAGTCTGTACGCTCCTTCCTGCTCTACCGGGTTTTCAGTCGCCAGTACCAGAAATGGACGATCCACTTTAAAGGTATCGTCGGCAATGGTCACCTGCTTCTCCTGCATCACTTCCAGCAGTGCAGACTGCACTTTCGCCGGTGCACGGTTGATCTCATCCGCCAGCAGCAGGTTGGTAAACACCGGTCCCTTTTTGACAGTAAACTTTGCCTCTTTGGGATTATAGATCTCTGTACCGGTGATGTCACTCGGCAAAAGATCAGGGGTAAACTGGATACGCTTGGAGTCTAGTCCCAGCGCTTTGGAGAGTGCATTGATCGCAGTCGTTTTTGCCAGACCCGGCACACCCTCGACCAGAATATGCCCGTCGGCAATCAAACCGATCAGCAGCGAGTCGATCAAATGCTCCTGCCCGACAATGATTTTCTGCACCTCTTTTTTGATAGCGGAAATTTTTGCTTGCATTGTTATCCTTTAATATTGACTTTGTTGCCGACATTATAATAGATAACAATTAATAGAGGGTTAATAGTATCGTTAAAGAAAGTTTATAGTAAGACTATCAAGTTAAGGCGTGTCGATTTCATCGACCACCTGACTCTGGTACTGCAACTCTTCGATTTTCTTCTGCAAGTGGCGTTTTTCCTCCAGCAGTGCGGTGTATTTGTGGTATTTGGTATTGATATCTTTGCTGATATAGTAGATCTGGTTGGCAATATAGATCTTCGGTAAAATAAAAAGCAGGACAAAGAAGAGGATAATATAGGTCCATATCAACGTATGCACAGAGAGATTTTTCGGTTTTTGCTGCTCCCGGTCGAGGTCTTCGAGCAACTCCGATTTGGCGCCGGTCTGATCCATACGGCTACGCTTTTGTCCGGAAGAGTCTGAGTTTGGCACTTCGTGCGCGAGGGTTTCGTTCAAGCTCTGCTTCTCCTGCGGTGATCGGATTTTTGGTAAGAATTTTACCGTAGGCATGGTTGTTGCCACACGTACAGCGAAACGCTTTGGGCGGACAGATACAGGAATTTGCCCAACGTTTGAAAGTCGTTTTGACAATCCTGTCTTCCAATGAATGGAACGAGATTATACCCACTGTCGCATTAGAGAGTTGTAAATCCCGGATACTCTGCAGCAACCTTTCCAGTTCACCAAGTTCGTCGTTCACTTCGATACGAATCGCCTGAAACACGAGTGTCGCGGGGTGTATCTTTTTCGCATAGAGATGTTTTGCCAGAAAATCCGCCAGTTCCCGGGCACTCTCAAACGGCTTCTTCATCCGCGCTTTGACAATCAGATCCGCCGCTTTTTTATACTCCCGCACTTCACCGTACTCTTTAAAAATCTCTTCCAGCTGCCGTATATCATAGTGATTGACGACATCGTACGCCGTCATTGACCGCGATTTATCCATCCGCATATCCAGCCGGTCGGAGTGAAATCCGAATCCGCGCCCGGTATCATCCAGCTGCAGCGACGACACGCCGATGTCTGCCAATACACCCAGTATCTCACTGCGATCCACAGCGGTGATCATATCGGAAAAACGACCGTGTAAAAAGGTAACACGATCTCCAAAAGATTGCAATCGCTCTCTGGAAAAGTTGATGGCGGTAATGTCCTGATCGATTCCGACGATCTTGATCTGAGGATG
>JALWRO010000299.1 GCA_027080605.1 Campylobacterales bacterium | reverse complement strand
AGGGTGGAAAGGTGGCTCTGATAGGCGGAGATGAAAAGGTTGCGCATTTTTTTGTTGCGCTCTTTGATTTTTCCCTCGAGTATGCCCCGTCCTCTTTCGAAGTTGTCCCCCTCTCTTCCGAATCGCTGATATCCGAAGTAGTTGGGGAAACCCTCCTTGTCCATGATTTTGAGGATATTTTGCATCATGAGCGCTTCTGTCGGATTTACTTTTTTGAGGCGGATGAAAAAGCGGTTCCCTTTGAGATGCCCGGTTTTAATTTTGTTGTTGTGCCAGGTCGATTCGAGGATTTTAATCTTTTCATGAGAGAAGTTTTCAAATGCCTTTTCATACTTTTTGAGAATGGAGATATACTGAATGGTCATGCCGTCTTTGTCTTTGAGACCGGCGTAGCCGAATTCCCGGAGTTTTGCACCGCTGGTTTCGCTAAATATCTGCAGCATTCCCCAGGTGGTCAGGTCTTTTTTGCGCACTTTTAAAATGAGGTGTTCTCCCTCTCCGCTGAATCCGTAAAGCGGTACTTCCGAGACGACAAAATCTTTGCTGTTTTTGGTGAAGTGGGTATGTAGCGGGGTGTGGTTGAGGTAAAAGAGGCGGTTCATGTTACTCCTGCGTCTGAAAATGGTTCTCCGGACAGACACTCTCATAGTGACCGTCAACTGCGGTGGCAAAGACGGTAAGCGGTGTGTTGTGTTTCCGGGCTATCTCTTGTAGTGTATCCAAATTTTTGGGATCAAAAGTAAAAAGGATTTCATACTCTTCGCCGCTGCAGAGTTCCTCTTCGGAAATGTTACGATTAAACGCAAATCCCATCCGGTTGGCTTTTGCAAGACGGGAAAGATCTTTGCTTAGTCCGTCGGAGATATCGAGTGCGGCATGAATGAGTGGAGCGGCTTCGTAAAAGAAGTCGCCTCTTAGCTGTGGTCTGATAAATTTTGATGAGGAGGGAACCGGTTCTCCCCTAAACAGTTTTTCCAGGTCTCTTTTGACACTCCCCAGACTGCCTGTATAGGCTGCCAGATCGCCTTTTTGAACGCCTCTCCTGAAAACAGGTCGGTCACTTTCGGAGATAAGCGTCACCGAAATGTTCAGTTTCTCTCCCGCGATCGTATCGCCTCCGATAATCTCAAAGCCGTAAGTGTCGGCGACTTTCAGAAATCCTTTTGCCAGTGCTTCGAGTTGTTGCGGTGTAAAATTGGAGGGGATTTCGATGCCGATGAGGGCATAGCATACTTTCGCGTTCATCACAATCGCGTCGGAGATATTGACCAGCATGCTTTTGGCGGCGATCTCTTCGAGTGTCATCCATACTCTTTTAAAATGAATATCTTCAAAAAAGAGATCTTTGCTATAAATATGTTTGCCGACTACCGCGCCGTCGTCTCCGATTTGCAAAGAGGGAAACTGGTTAATGAAAAAGGACTCTTTATCTTTCATGAAGAGAGTATAGCATAGAATAGTTCAGATTTGTCGGGGAGGGAAGGAAAATGGAATTGAAAGAAGCGCTGGAGATATTTATTCGGGATCTTGAAGAGGCACGTTTTTATGATGCTCATGAAGATATGGAAACATACTGGCACACCATACGAAAAACCGATCATCCTCTGAAAAATCTCTGCAAAGGGTTTATCAACGGAGCGACTGCTTTTGAGTTGATTCGTCTGGAGCGGTATGAAGCTGCAAGAAGGGTATGGCAGACGCATGAAAAGTATCTCGGTTTGTTGAAAGAGGATATTGAAGAATATGCACTTTTTGTCAAAGCCAACAATATATTGTATAATTTACATGATAAATATCAAAATATTTTATCTTGATATGGATTCGTACTAAAGTTTATTCAGATTTCTATCATCCTTAAAAAAACCTGTATATAAGAAATTGTTATTAAAACTTACAAAACGTAACATTTCTGAAGCAGGAGAATGGCACAAATGTAACTTTTTGTATATTTTTAGTCACGCTTGACTATAATATAACAAATTTCTATTTTTAAAGGACAGGCTTAATGAGCATACCGATTCATACATACGATGCTGTTATAGTAGGTGCGGGACTTGCGGGACTTGCAGCTGCCAGAGAGCTCAAGAGACAGGGAAAAAATGTTGTTGTTTTAACCAAACTTCATCCACTGAGGTCACATTCGGGAGCGGCGCAGGGCGGTATTAACGCAGCTTTTGCGGAAGGTGACAGTGTAGAGTTGCATGAATTTGATACCGTCAAAGGGAGTGACTATCTGGCGGATCAGGATGCTGTCGAGTTTATGTGTCAGACAGCGCCTGAAGCGGTACGCTGGGCGGAGCATATGGGTGCGGTTTTTAGCAGAACACCTGACGGAAAAATCGCGCAGCGTCCTTTCGGCGGGCAGTCTCACCCCCGAGCCTGTTTTGCGAAAGACAGAACGGGTCTGACACTGTTACAGACGATTTTTGAACAGGCAAATCGTCTGGATGTTGATTTTAAAGATGAATGGTATGTTTCCGATATCATCTACGATGAAGAGACCGGTACTGTCAACGGTGTTGTGGGATATGACATCAAGACGAGTGAACCGGCTATTTTCAATGCCAAGGCGGTGATGTTCGCAACAGGCGGTTACGGAAGAGCGTATAAAATCAATTCCAACGCGCATGCAAATACCGGAGATGCGCTCTCCATCGTTGCCAGACACGGATTGCCGCTGGAAGATATGGAGTTTGTACAGTTTCATCCGACAGGACTTGCGGGTACGGGTATTTTGATGAGTGAAGCGGCGCGCGGAGAGGGTGGTAAACTGCTGAACTCTCTGGGCGAGCGTTTTATGGAAAAATATGCTCCTGACAAAATGGAACTTGCACCGCGTGACCTTGTCAGTCGTTCGATTACGCAAGAGATTCTGGAAGGCAGGGGTGTTGGACCGAACAAAGATGCCGTCTATCTCGACCTGACCCATCTGGGAAAAGAGAAGATTATGGAAAGACTTCCGGAACTGCGTGATCTCGCACTCACTTTCCTGGGACTGGATATGATCAAAGAGCCTATCATGATTGCTGCGACGGCACACTACTCCATGGGTGGTATCCCGGTAACGATTGCGGGACATGTCAAGAAAAATCCTAATGAAACTGTGACAGGTTTTTATGCGGCAGGTGAGTGTTCATGTGTCAGTGTACACGGTGCGAACCGTCTGGGTGCGAACTCGGTGCTGGAAGCACTGCTTTTCGGACGGCATGTGGGTAATACGATCGCAAAAGATCTTGACTCTCTTACACTGAAGCCTGCCAAAGAGAGTGATGCAGACAGAGCGATCAAAGAGATAGAGACAGTGATCAAAAACAACGGAATGGAGCGTGTCCCTGAACTGCGTACCGAATTGCAGGCAAGTATGACGGAAAATGCCGGTGTTTTCCGAACGAAAGAGTCTCTCGAAAAGCAGAAAGAGATCATCAAACAGCTTCATGAAAGATATAAAAACATTCGTATCGACGATAAGAGCAAAGTATACAATACCGACCTTCAGGAAGCGATCGAACTGGGGCATATGCTTGACTATGCCGCGTTTATTGTGGAGGGCGCGCTTGCGAGAAAAGAGAGCAGGGGTGCACACTATCGTAATGACTACACCAAACGTGATGATAAAAAGTATTTGAAGCATACCTATGCGTATATGGGTAAACGAGGTGCTATAAAATTAGAATATGCAGATGTGGTTTTAGGCAAGTTTGAACCACAAGAACGAACTTACTAGGATAAAACGATGGTAAAAGAAGATAAAAAGAAATTATTGTTTAATGTTTTCAGATTTAACAGTGAGACGGACTATTTGCCTCATTATGACAAAATCGAGATGGAAGTAGGTTCGGGTGAAGTTGTACTGGATGTGTTAAACCGTATTAAGTGGGAACATGACGGGTCATTCTCGTACAGAAGGAGCTGTCGTCACGGTATCTGCGGTTCATGTGCCGTTAAAGTGAACGGAAAGGCGACACTCGCCTGTAAAGACAGAGTGGAAGATTTGGTGGAAATTTTCGGCGAAGAGTTAACAATCGAGCCGCAAAACAAAGCCAGAGCCATCAAAGATATGGTCATAGACAAAAAAGATTTCTGGAAAAAATACAATACGGTAGAACCGTATCTCGAAACAGAAGTTGATGAGCATCCGACACTGGAAAATCTGGTTAAACCGGAGCTTGCAGAGAAGATCGACAATGCGGATTACTGTATTCAGTGCGGTAACTGTTACTACTCCTGTCCGGCAGTACAGGCGAACGAAGACTATCTCGGACCTGCGGCACTGGCGCTGACTTACAGGTTTAATGCCGATGTCAGAGATGAAGGGAAACGTGACAGACTCGAGACAGTCAATGAAATCGGACCCGGTATCTGGGATTGTGTCAAGTGTTTCGAGTGTGCGGAAGCGTGTCCGAAAGAGCTTGATCCGATCGGGAAAATCACCAAATTGCACCTCCAGACATTTGAAGAGGGTATGGCAAAAGACAATGTTGCCGTTCGCCATGCGGTTGGATTTAAATGGTCTATCCAAAAACACGGTTTGCTCGACGAGGGTGAACTGGTGAAATATTCGGAAGGTCTCATCGGTGTCATGAAGCATATCCCTGAAGCGATTGCCATGTATAAAAAAGGCAAAATTGTGATGCCGTGGAATATGCCGAAATCGAAAAATCTTGACGAAATCAAAACATTAGTAAAATCAGCTTCCACTGCGAAGTTCAAGGGGAAATAATTATGGCAAAATTAAAATATGCACTCTATACCGGTTGTACTGCAAGAGAGAGTACACCTGAACTTTTACAGTCCACCATGGCGATTGCCGAAGCACTCGATATTGAACTTGTACTTCTGGATGAAGCCTCCTGCTGCGGCGCAAGCCACCTGCAGGATTTTGACGATATGCTCTCACTCACGCTCAACGCCAGAAATATCTGCTATGCGGAAAAACTGGGATTGACGATGGTGACTATCTGTAACACATGCCAGCTCAATACAGGCATGACCAAAGATCGACTCGACAGTAACGAAAAGCTTAAAGCTGCGGTCAATGAGCGCCTTTCAGAAGTGGGTCTGGAGTACAAAGGAACGAGTGAAGTCAAACACTTTTTGTATGCACTGGTAGATGATCTCGGTCTGGATGCGATCGCCGAAAAAGTGGTCAAACCGTTGACAGATATGCAGATCGCCGCTTTCTACGGATGTCATAATATTCGCCCGAGCCACCTGCAGCACAAAAGCAACGGCGGTGAAAATGCGTATGCACCGGACTCTATCGACAAACTCATTATCGCGCTCGGCGGTAAAAATGTAGAATATGAACATAAAAATAAATGCTGCGGATTTCATGTAGAGCTTCAGGCACCGAAAACCGCGAACAGGCTCTCCGGAAATGCAATGCTCGATGCAATCGATCAGGGGGCGGAAACAATCGTCACACCGTGTCCATTGTGTCACCTCAGAATGGATGTACAGCAGCATAATATTGCCAAAGAGATGGGACGTGAAATCGATATTCCGGTCCTGCATTTGCCTCAGATGGTTGGTTTGGCACTGGGTATAGCGCCTGATAAACTGGGACTGAACCACAATGTCGCGGATGTGACATTCGTATAGAATACACTTCATGAGAAAATAGTTAAAACAGGATAAAATTTATCCTGTTTTAAACTTCCTTCCGTTATACTACCTGTACAAAACAAAATAAATTATAGTAAGGAGCAGCAATGCCGAAAATCAATAGATACGTAGACATAGACACAGTAGAAAGAGAATCCAAAAAAGATTACATCGACAGACACTCACCGTTTATTCATTGTGAAGATGAAGCCAAAGCGGGTGAAAAATTTGCCGTAACCGTCAAAGTAGGAAATGAATATTGTCATCCGGATGATTTCGATCATTTTATTGCCAATATCTCTTTGTTCAACGGTGATACACTGCTTGCACGTGCAGACTTTCTCCCGGGAACACTTGGAAATGCCTGCGGTCAGGCAGAAGTAACATTCAATGTCGTTCCAACCGGTAAAAAAATGTCACTGGTTGCACAAAGCTACTGTACAAAACACGGTGTCTGGGAGAGTGATCCCAAAACTGTTACTGTCAGCGAATAAACTCTCGGGGAATCAGAAGATTCCCCAAATAACTTCACCCGATAAATTAATTCTGTTATAATAATTACCGCACCAACTAAATATCTAAATGTTTGAGAGAACGAGATGAGGTGAGATGTGCCTGAAAAAATATGCAGTACTAGCCATAGCTAATTCAAAGATTTTTTCAGGTGCAGATTGCCTCATCTCGTTCTCCCCGAAGGGTGTAGCACTTTCGCCCATACTCTGCGTTAGATTTTTTCGAATTCGCTAAGGCGAGTCCTTCAAAAATCTGCCTTGATTATGAACGAAATTGCTACATCAAACGTTTAGATATTTAGTTGGTGCGGTAATAATATAAAACTATTTACTAAAAAAACAGATGAAAATATACCGCTTTTTACCTATTTTACTTTATGTTTCCGGTCTGTTTTATGCAGAAGATCTTCCTAAAAAAATAAAAGATATTGAAATCGATACGATGAAATATCTCTCCACAGACGATATTCAGAAAAAGTATGATCCCACCACCGATGCACGGGGACATCTTCATGAAAAACCGCAGCAGCATATCGGTGCGGGGTACTCCAGTACGAGCGGCAATACACACACCAGCAGTTTCAACGCAAAATACACTTTCTCCCGCAATACACAGTTTTATGCACTCTCCAAAATGAGTTATACTCTCGAAGCGAGTGCATTCATGGCAAAAGATCATGAAACACGTACCGCGGAAGAGTACAAAATCTTTTTCAATGCAAAGCAGCCGTTACCGAAAAAATGGCTTAGTTATCTGAGTATAGGATGGTTGAAAAACGATTTTCAAAACTTCTCCAACAAAGTGGATTTGAGTATCGGTCTGGGTAAAATATTGCTGAGAGATGCCAGACAGAGCTTGATTGTCAAACTTGGACCGGCAGTCAACTATGAAGCGTATACATCCGGCGGGAATAATAGCTATACCTCTTTGAACGAATATATCGAATACCAGAGGCGTGTTAGAAAAGAGAACAAGTTTTATATCAAAGTCGGTGCCAAAGAGAATTTCGCTGATATGAAAGAGGATTATGAACTCAATTCTCTCATCGGTTTGCAGACGGCTATAGTCGATCAACTGGATTTGACGATCGAATACAATACGTTTTATGACCATCTTCCTTCCGAAGGTTTCAAGAAAACAGATACCAAAACTGTCGTTCGTCTGGGGTATGATTTTTAAATATTTATCCTTTTTTAACACGTTGTTGGCTATGATAATTGCATGCAGCAACTGAAACTTCTGAAACAACTTTATCAACTGAAATCATTTGGATATGACTACTATGATGAACCGCGCTCTATCGAAAAAGTTGCGGATGCGCAAAACAGGCAGTTGCCGGACAATCTCAACGATTTGCGAAAAATCGCACTTGCCTGTCATTTGTGCGGCTTGAGTAAAACGCGTAAAAATGTTGTTTTCGGAGAAGGGAATCCGCATGCAAAGATTATGTTTGTCGGTGAAGGTCCCGGAGAGATGGAAGATAACACCGGTCGTCCGTTTGTGGGACGTGCGGGACAACTGTTGACGAAGATTATCGAAAATGTTCTGGAAATACCGCGCTCTGAAGTGTATACTGCGAACATTGTCAAGTGTCGTCCGCCCGCGAACCGGGTGCCGACACAGGAAGAGGCAAATACTTGCAAGCCCTATCTGTTAAAACAGATAGAGATTATCTCTCCGAAGATCATTGTTTCACTGGGTGCGACGAGTTACCGCTATTTAACAGGGGAGCTGGATACTCCCATCTCAAGAGTGCGCGGGGAAGTGATCGATTACGGAAAATATAAACTCGTTCCGACGTTTCACCCCAGTTATCTGCTGCGAAATCCCTCCGCAAAGCGGGATGTGTTCCAGGATATGCTCAAAGTAAAGGCTATGTTATGAAAAAATGGATTGGACTGATATTGGTAGTTTGTGCAGTGGTACTGCCTGCAGAGACAGTGTACCGGGAGGCACCGGCTGAGACGGTGATGATGGGCGGTTTTGAAACCGATACTTCCGCCGGAGGTGCAACGTTTCAGAAGCTTCCGGATGAAAACATTACCGAAGAGGTGATTACGGCGGAAGAGTATCTGGGCGAAGGTGCACAGGAGGAGACAATGCAAGTGCCCGCTTCGACTGCAGACTTTGCGATGGAGCGTCCGAAAATAGCACTTCTGGTACCGCGTAAAGTGATCGGCGGCTATGCAAACTCCGTTGCCAATGAAATTCTCTCTTATCTGATCTACAGTGATAAAAATTTCGTTTTTGAAGTGTTTGATTCCGGTACACAGGATAAAGATGCGCTGATACTCGCTTTACAAAAGATCCATCACAAAGGGTACAAAGTCGTCGTTGCACCGATGACACCTTCCGGGGCAAATACCCTTGCCTCGCTGGAAAAAACGCTTTTGGTCTATGTGCCGACAGTCAATCAGGATGATATTTACGTGCAAAATCCGAACTTCCTCTACGGCGGAATCGACTACAAAGCACAGGTCGACGCACTGCTGAATTATGCGGACAGTAAAATCGTTGTTTTCGATGACGGCAGTGCACTTTCCAAAAAGATTTCGGATTATGTGACGGAGAGTCGGCTGGAAGATATCGTCTACAGCAAAGTGATCAAAAATGTCAACGCGAATCTCTCATATCTGTTTAAAAAGAACCGTAAACTAAACGATGCGACGATATTTTTAAATATGCCGGTGGTAAAATCGGCGCTGGTCGCTTCACAGCTGAGTCGCTACAAAGTACCTTATAAAAAAATACTCTCCACCCAGGTCAACTATTCCCCGCTGCTTTTCACACTGACGCAATATGCCGACAGGGAAAAATTCTATATTGCCAATGCCATCGGCAAAGCGCCGTTCAGACTGGAGGATATGAGCAGGCTGATCGGTGCCGATATCCGTTTTAACTGGATCGACTATGCTACAAGCGCCGGACTCGATTATCTTTTTACCGACTATTTAGGGTTGCAGGGCAGCAGGGTATTTCATGAAAATGTGTATGGGCAACAAGTCTATTACGATACGGAAATCGTCCAGCCGAAACTTGGAAGTTTTGCGCATATCGACCGTATCGGTGCCGCGCCTTCCTCTCATGAGGAAAACTGGTAGGAGGAATCGGTTTAAAACCGTCTTCCCAGACTAAATTCGATTCTTGATGTTCTGTCTTCGTCTTTGGCATCGAGTGCTTTGGCGTAAGAGATTTGCAGCGGTACACCAAGCGGTGATTTTGCCCACTCGATACCGATACCGGTAGAGTAGCGGTGGATTTCGTTAAAGCTGTCATCTCCGGTCATACCGTAATCAAGAAATGTCAGTAGTCGCATCTGCACTGATTCCACAAGCGGGAAACTGAGTTCGAGTGAGAATGCCGCCAGCTTGTTGGCACCTACCAGTGCACCCACATCGTTTCGCGGTGAAAGGGTACCGTATTTAAACCCTCTGACTGTACCCATACCGCCGAGATAGAGTTTCTCATTCAACGGCAGATTACCTCTGTCGTTGATTTGACTCGCTTTTGCCTTAAGGCGGATAATCAAATCGTAGTCGAGACTCTCCTGCAGACCGAAATAGAATTTTGCGCCGACGGACGTACGGATAAATTTAGCATCGCCGCCCACTCCGGCATATTCGACGCTTCCTGTCAGGTTCATACCTGATCTCGGTAAATAGTAGTCATCGGTGTTGTCAAATGAGAGTGCCGGTATCAGAGAACTTTTGACGATTCTTCCCGGTTGGTAGTAGATAGTGTTCTGAAGGGAGTCACTGACATCGGAGAGTTCGGTATCCTCGTACAGATAAGTGAGTGAAGCGTGGTAGTGACGTCCGATTTTTTTACCGACTTTCAGACTGCCTCCGACGGAGTCTTCGTTATAGTCGTAGTAGTCAAATTTTCTTCGGTAGATATTTCCGCCAAGGCTGTATTCCGAGTCGAAAACACGCGGGTTGAAGAAGTTCAGACTTCCCCGAACCGTTTTTTCGGAAGTGTCGAGATTGATTCCTGTTTCGATACCCGTACCCAGAAAGTTTCTGTCGGAGAGTCCCAGATTGACACCGAATCCGTCATAACTTCCGTAGGAGAGACCGCCCATAATACTTCCCGTACTCGCTTCGTCCACTTTGACGAGCAGATTGACATGGTCTCTGTCTACCGGTGTGGGAATGATTTTGACATCATTGAAATAGCCGGTACGTTTGAGGGCATTGATGGAGTCCTGCAAGTCGATTTGTGAGTAGGGCTCTCCCTCGCTCAGGTAGAGTTCACGGCGTATGACACGGTCGAGAGTTCTCGAGTTTCCTGAAATGACAATATTGCTGACATAGACTTTCTTCTCCGGTTTGATAATATACCGGACAGATGCCGTATGGGTCGTTCTGTTTTGCTGAACGTCGGGAATGATTTTGGCGAAAGCATACCCCTTTTTGGAGAGTTCCTTTTTGAGCATGGCAACATCTTTACGCAGTTTTTCGACATTGAAAACCTTGCCTTTTTTGAGTTTCAGCTCTTCTCTCAGTTTTTTGGGATCGATGACGCTTGGATCGACTTCAATACCTACGTCACCAACTCTGTACTGCGGACCTTCGTCAATATGGTAGGTAAGGGTAGCAGTGTAGTCGTCGAAATTGGTTTTGAGAAAAGGTTTGGAAACTTTGACATCGAGATAGCCGTGTTTGAGATAAAACTCTTTGATTCGCATTGCATCGTAAGCGAGTTGATCCGCTTTGAGTTTGCCGTCATCTCGTCCGAAAAACCAACCCAGTGTCTGTGCCTCTTTGTTGGCGATGTAGGGTTTGAAATCGTCGTAGTGAAACTTTTTGGCACCGATGAAACGGATTTTTTTGATATGGACATTTTCTCCCTTCTGGACGATAATGTCTGTTTTCAGGCTGCCGTTGTTGATCTTCTCCTCTTTGACATTGACCGTGGAGTCGAAGTAGCCTTCAGATTCCAGTTTTTTGGTGATTTTCTGTTTGATCTTTTTGATTTTCGTCGCGTCGTAAATATCACCTTTATGCAGTCCTGAAGCGGTCAGCATCTCTTCGTTTTTGTCCTGTGAACCGTACCCTTTCAAATCTACTTTGGCGATGACCGGTTTCTCTTTGACGTGGTAAATCAGTACACCGTTTTTGTCTTCGACCCGTATATCTTCGAAATATTGCTGTTTGTACAAGGCTTTGATACTATCGCTGATTTTGGCTTCATCGATTTTTTCTCCGGGATGCAGCCCGATAATCTCTTTTGCTATTTCCGGAGAGATATGCACCAGACCGTCAAATTCGATTTTTTTGATTGTTTCGGCGTGTGCTGTCTGAGAGAGTAAAAATGTAGCCAGAACGATATTTCTACTGGTATGTAAAAATGTGGACGAATTCATATCTGTTTTACCTTGTGTTGGGTTTAGTGAATAATAGTTGAATGATTATACAGATTTTTTGTTAATGAAACACTATTACCGCTTGTTCTTAATCCTCTCTTGGATAAAATCCGAAATAATTACGGATGTTAGACGGCATGCGGTATGCATGTTGTACAGTGGAAGGAGTGGTTTCATGAATATTGGTATTGTCGGGCTCGGATTGATGGGTGGATCGTTTGGTCTGGCTTTGAAACAGAGTATGCCCGGTGTGCATATCACAGGTTATGACCACAATGAAAGCCATCGTCAGCAGGCGCTCTCTCTGAAACTGGTAGATGAGATCGGAGATTTTGAGCGGCTCAAAGCCTGCGATGTGATAGTGCTGGCGATTCCCGTGGAGGGGATTATCAAAGCACTGAAAGCGCTGGAGGATATCTCCCCCGAAACGACGGTGATCGATCTGGGTAGTACCAAGGCAAAAATTGTGGCGGAGTGTCCTCCGAAGATTCGTCAGAATTTCGTTGCCGCCCATCCGATGGCAGGTCTGGAAAAGTTCGGTCCTACAGCGGCGATTCCCGATCTTTACCGCGGTAAAATAGTCGTGTTGTGTGATCTGGAAGAAAATGCCCTGTTGCACAG
>JALWRO010000298.1 GCA_027080605.1 Campylobacterales bacterium | reverse complement strand
CAGGCAAAGATCGCCGAACTTCAGGCTTTGGTACAAAGAAAATCTACCGACGAGGGATTTCGAAAACTCTTTGCCAAAGCAAAAGGTGAGATCGAAAGCGCTTATGCCGACTATCGTGCGGCTGCATCGCAATACAACCTGCTGCAGGAGACGCAAAAGATCGAAGAGGCGCGGTACGATACAGGTGTTTCAACACTCAACGACCTGCTTTTAGCAAAGTCCAAAACCGACCTTGCCCGTGCCCAAATGATCCAAAGCAAATATCGTTACCAAAACGGCGTCTTTTACCTGGAGTATTTACTGGAAAAAGGAGAGAAATAGATGAAAAAGATCGTAATCATCATTATAAGCATAGCTGTCATAGCGGGGGTTTTATATAAAGGCAAATCTCTGATGCAAAAGAGGAAACAGGAGATTGCAAGTGAACCGACTCCGCAAAGCAGAAATCTGAGTGTCTCGCTGACACATGCCACGCATGAAGAGATGCAGGCGCGTCAAAGTTATCTGGCGACGCTTTTGTCCGAAAAGAGTGTGCAGATCTCTACCAAAATGGCGGGCTATATCGAAAAGATCTATGTCAATGAGTCGCAGCAAGTCTCCAAAGGCACCCTCTTGGCAACGATCGATGAGCGTGATATCAATGCCAACATCGATTTGTTGCGTACGACGCTTGCACAGCAGAAAAATGATCTGGCACTGGCAAAACGGATCTATCAGCGAAATAAAAAGCTCTATGAAGTCGGCGGCCTGGCGAAGGAGCAACTGGAGACATCGAGGGTTGTGATGCAGGGAAAAAGTGCGGCGGTGAAAGCGACGCAGCAAAAGATTTCACAACTTCATGAACAAAAGAGTTATCTCAAAATCAAAGCGCCCTTTTCAGGGGTGATCGATACGGTCGTGATGCATCAGGGAGATTTGGCGGTTACGGGAAAACCGATATTGACGATGAGCGACGGGAAACAGAAACTTCGTTTCGCTTTTTCAAAGAACAGCGCATCCGTTGCAGAGGGACAACCGGTCTATATTGACCGGGAAGTTGTGGGAAAAGTGAGCAAAATCCTCACCCTTGCCAAACAGGGACTGGTGCAGGCTGAGGTCAAACTGACCAAAGCGCTCGATTTACCTCTGGGTGCAACCGTGACTGTCAGCGTGGTCACCGAAGCCAAAGAGGGGTGTGTTGTTCCCAATGACGCGCTTTTGCACAAAGAAGAGGGTCTTTATGTGATGGTCTATAAAGATAAATCGTTTGAAGCCCAAAAAGTGCAGGAGGTGATGGCACAGGAGAACAAGACGATGATTACTCCCTGTCCCGCAGAAGCGATCGCGCAGGGGAGTGAAGTGTTACTGGCAAAACTACCGATATATGGAAATGTAGATGTTAGAAAGTAAAAACAACCTCTCACTGATCGAAAGAGTACTCAAAAAGCCGCACTTTATCATCTCTGTTTTAGCGCTTTTTGTGATCGCAGGTATGGCGGGGTACGGTAAAATTCATAGAAACCTTTTTCCCGACTCCAACTATCCCGAAGTGGCTGTCGTGGTGGTCGAACCGGGTGCAAGCGCCAAGAGTATGGCTTCCAATATCGCCGTGCCGATCGAGGAGGAGCTCTATACACTCGATAATATTCGCCGCGCCTACTCCAGTACGATCGATGAAGTGACCGTTATTCGAGCGGAGTTTGAGTATGTCAAAAATATCGATACGGCGGTCAATGATGTCACCAACGCCCTCTCCAAAATCCGTGCCAAACTCCCAGGCGATATCAAAGAGCCTCAAATCATCAAGATCACAGCCGCCACGGCACCGGTTTGTGTCTATGCGCTGAGTCCCAAAAACGGTTCTGTTTCGCTTGAAGAGATTCGCGATATCGCCTCTACGGATATCAAACATAAACTGATCAAGACCAAAGGGGTAGCCAATGTCGATATCTTTGGCGGATATGAGAAAGAGTTGCAGATCATCATCGATAAAGAGAAGCTTGACCGCTATAAGCTAAGCCTTGGGCAGGTTATCGCGACTATCCGGAAAAACGACAAAGAGTATGCCGTCGGTTTTGTAGAGAATAGTGAAAAATCCTATCTGCTGAAATCGAACGGGCAAAGAGACAAGGTAAGCGAGATCAAAAATCTGCCTTTAACCCCCTCTGTGAAACTCTCCGATGTGGCTGAGGTCTATTTCGGACACTACAAAAACCGCTCCGCCTACTACGGAAACGGCAAAAAAGCGATTGCCCTTTCGATTCAAAGAGCCGAAACGTCAGATGTGATCCAGACCATCAAACATGCTCAAGAGGTGATCGAGAAGTTTCAAAAAGCATACCCGAATATCAACTTTGAACTGACCGATACCCAGGAAGAGACCATCGCACAGAGTACCGAAAATATGTTCGAATCCCTGCGCGATGCGATTGTGATGTCCACGATTGTGGTTTTTCTCTTTTTGGCAAGTTTTCGTCAAATTCTGGTCGTACTGGTTACGATTCCTATGGTCTATGCCTCGACGATTGCCCTGATGTGGCTCTTTGGTATTGAGTTCAATGTCGTCACACTGACCGCTATCATTCTGGCGCTGGGACTTCTGCTGGATGATACGGTGGTGGTGATGGAAAATATCGAGAGGCACTATTCGGAGCTTAGGGAGGATATTCGTAAAGCTGTTTTCGGAGGAACAAAAGAGATCATGTTTGCCGACCTGAGCGGGACGATCACTACGATGATCGCCCTGGCGCCGATGCTCTTTGTGGGCGGTTATCCGCAAACGGTTTTTGCGCCTCTGATCTCTACACTGCTTTTGGCGCTGGCTGCCTCTTACTTCATCTCCATTACGGCGGTTCCGTTGCTATCACTCTACTTTTTAAGTATCAAAAATCCTCTGTTGCTTAAGGTCGAAAGAGGATTTAATACTGTTATTTCAAGAGTTAATGATGCCATTCAAGCCTTTTTCGCCGCTATTGTAAAAACCGCGACCACTTACAAGTCAGTCGCTCTTTTGCTTGTTGCAGTACTGATCGCCCTTTTTGTGAGCTCCGTCAAACTGGTGATGCCGACGGTCGGACAGGAGCTGATGCCCCCTATGGATACAGGGGCAATCGCTGTCAAAATCA
>JALWRO010000297.1 GCA_027080605.1 Campylobacterales bacterium | reverse complement strand
CTTGAAAGGGTGCGAGTAGCTGTGACTGGCGATTTCGACGAAGGGTCGGGCAAAAATTGTGCGGGCGATTTTTGCCATTGTCGGGGCGAGTGTTGGGTAGAGCCCGTTTTCGCCGATCTCCCCTTCGATGACCGAAACGGAGTGGGGTATCGGGTATTTGCCGAGGATCTCATGAAGAAGGATTTCGGAGGCGTATGCATCTCTTTGAAAACGCGCCTTTTCGATGAAACCGTCGCCGTCGATGTGGACAAAAAGGAGTCTTCTGCCGTTTTCCGTAGTCGGGTCGGGTACGGGCATCCAGGGTCGGTCGAGTGCTTTTTGGAAAAAGCGGAACGGGTCGATGCTCCACATCGGTTCGGTGTCGATGTCATGCAGGGCGCTGCTGTAAACGGCGTATCCGCCCCACGGCATGATCGCGGCGGCATCGAAGCTTTGGTTGGCATCGTTTTGTGCTTCGATGAGTACGTCACCGCTTTTTGCCCGTAGCAGGTAGTCCGGCGCATCGACCAGCGGCGGGATTTCAGATGCGGCGATTTTGCTTTTTCGGATCACTTTGGCGAAGAGTTTTTTGGAGGGAGTCGCTTTTTGGTATTGCAGTCCCAGCTGCGCCGCTTTTGCTTCATCCATCTCAAAGCCGAAACTGTTGATAAAGACCACTTTCTGCCCCTGCGCGATCAATGTTTTGACCCAGCCGAAAAAATCTTTGTTCGCTTCGATGGTGCGGTTCGCCCAGACGACGACACCCGCGTAACGGTCGATACCGCCGTAAGGAAGCTTTTCATGAATATCTTTCAGTACCGGAATATAGCCCAGATACTCCAGCGGCATACTGCACATGAGATGGACGTTGGCGTAAACTTTGTCGCCGTCTTTGAGGGTGGAAGAGTCGTAGAACAGCAGCACTTCCCGTTTGTGTACCGGGCGTGACGATACGCCGAAGTGTTGCAGGTAGCGGTCGGTGATGTACGGGGCATACCCCTCTTCGGCGATTTTTCGGGCATCTTCCAGCCGCGCTTTGGTTTCCGTTTCGGAGAGGTAGTCGATGGCTATGGGAACCAACCCGCACGCTTTGGCATCGTCCAGTTTGCTTTTGATCCACGTGCGGTTTTCGGGGGTGACGTCGATGTAGGCTTTGGTTTTTGCATCGATCCCTTTGTAGAGCGATTCGATGGCGAAGGCATCGACCTGTTTGCAGAGCAGATCCATCACTTCTACGCCCCGGTTGGCGATCAGTTTGCTGTCTGGGAAAGCGGTGCGAATGGCGCGTAAGAGTGTGGCAAGCGCTTTTTTCTGTTTGATACGGTTTTTGGGCGTATCGGTCGCGGCGAATACGGCATCAAGCGTATCGAGAAAGAAGTTGCGGTAGCCCTTCTGGTAGAGGGATTTCATGTGTGCAAGCAGAAATTTCCGGTAGCGGGGATTACTCAGATCCATAATGTCGGAGTTCCAGTTTTCGTTTCTGGCAAGCGACCACTTTTTATCCGCTTCCCGCTTGTGCCGCCACGCTTCATACTCTCCGACACTCACATAGGCGAAGAGTTTTTTACCGTAGCGCTTTGCCCATATGGGGTCGATCTGGTCGGCATCCACGACGATCCAGTCATGGCTTTGCATGAAAGACTCCGATGGTTCGCCGCCGTAGTAGAAAGCGACATCGGGCAGTTTCCCTGCAAAGAGAAAGAGGGCGCTGAAAAGCCAGAGAAACAGGGTTCTACTGCAGCATAAATGTTTCATATTCCAACCTTTTCATAACATAACGCAGCCACAGGAGGCTGATGACAAAGACGCACAGAAGCGCAACGGTAAAGCCGTATCCGAAAAAATAGGGTCCCATCTGGATGGAGAGCCAGGAGCCCGCGGCGTTGAAGAGAAAAAAGAGGATACTCAGTACCATCGCTTCGCGTTGTCTGTCGAGATAAAAGAGAATCGCCAGTACCGACATGAACCCCAGCTGCAACTGTGTTCCCAGCAGATCAATGTAAAATAGCGACAGATAGAGCTGCGGGATTTTGAGCATCGCAAAGAGGGGTTCCGCCACCATCAGGATGATGAGGTTGAAGATTCCCTGTACCGTGAGGATTTCACGCAGTGCCACACGGATGGTAGAGATCATTTTGTAGCGCTCTTCACGGATGGTCTGCAGGGTGCCGTTGCCGCGCACGGCATCGTAGTAGCGGTCGTAATTTTCGGAAAAGTCCGCTTCCAGACGGTAAAAGAAGACCGCCATACCGGGAATGATCGAAAGATAGGCGAGGAAAATCGGCATATCGTAGACGATGGAGGTATGCAGCCTGTCCATCACGGCGTACCCGGTCAGCGGCGAGTACCAGAAGATGATTTTGTCGATCCAGATACCGAAGTTGTAAAACATCCCCGTAATCCCCAGCCGGAAATAGAACCCCTTTTTCTGAAAAAAGTCGAAACGTACCAGATAGTGGGAGGGGTAGTGGTAGATGATCGCCATGACCAGAATAAAGAGCAGCAGCGTATTACCCGCCAGAAAAGAGAGAAGCAGACCCTCGTTGCCGTAGGGTTTCAGCAGCAGCGCCAGCAGGAAAATGAGCAGGTAACTGACGCCGTACGCAAGGATGGTGATGCGGAAAAAGCGCAGGGATGTGGCGAGGATGTTACTGATCCAGACACCGTTTAAAACCAGAAACGTCGCCATAAAGAGGAGCAGAAAGAGATTGTTCTGGCTATAGAAAAACCAGAGCGAAAAGGGGACGATGAAGAGAATCCCCGCAATGAATACGACGACTAGCAACCCAAAGAAGTTGGGCAGTACCAGATACTCTTTTTTCTCAAAAATCCTGTCCGCGACAAAGCGTGTAAAGGGGAGTTGAAAGAAGCTGGTAAAGATCAGACTCGATGCCAGCATCAATACATAAGTGATGATCGACTGAAATTCGCTGCTCTGCATCGAGGTACGGGAAACGGAGAAGGAGACAAACCCGATCAGCATGATGACGATCATCGAGATCACCCACGGACCGCTGCTGAGTGCGGCGGAGATGGAGTATGTCTGAATCATCGAAGAGAGGGTGCCCTTTTTCAGGATCTTTTTGAGTTCAAAGCCTATGCCTGCCACCGGAACGCCTCCTCATAG
>JALWRO010000296.1 GCA_027080605.1 Campylobacterales bacterium | reverse complement strand
GGATGTTCTGATCCTTATGATGCATTTGGATTTTGTTGTCTGCATAAAACAGCACGAAAGATGCCAGATGCCGTTAAATGAGCTATAAACAAAATAGAGTATAATGAGGCTATCAAAACAAAGGTACGACAATGCGTCTGTTTGACAAGGAGAACCGTTTCAATCTGGCAAACATCGTGACGTTTGCCAACATCAGCCTGGGTATCGTAGCGATGTATTTTATCCAGCAGGGCAATTTCACAGTCGCTATCATCCTGGCCTGGATTGCCGGTGCGTTTGACATACTCGATGGAAAAATAGCGAGACGTTACAATCTCTCATGCGAGTTCGGAGTACAGCTGGATTCGTTTGCCGACTTTATCTCGTTTGTCGTTATGCCTTCGTTTCTGCTTTTTTACGCGCTTGAGAAGAGTACTCCTCTGGAGACGACACTGGCGGGCGTCGTGTTTCTCTACTATATTATCAGCGGATTGCGACGCCTGATCGAGTTCAATCTCAAAAGCGAAGCAGGCACTGTGACGAAATATTTTGAAGGTGTTCCTACACCGCTTGGAGCGATTCTGCTCTGGGTACTCTATCTGCTCTATAGCTACCAGATCGTGGAAAATCTCTATATGATACTTCTGATGGTACTCTCTATTGCCTGGCTTTTAAATTCGAAAGTCAGGATTCCGCATCCGTAAGAGTGGATCTCTGAGAGAAGAAAATCGATTTTTGCGGATCAAGTATATTTGATTTTATTGGATTTTGTTTCCTTGAAAAAAGGAAACAAATTGCCTTCATTTGCTCTAAAAACCCCCGAAATTATTGACTTTCCAGCCTTTATAGTGTATACTCCCGGTTCAAATTTGCGTCAGATGAACGTCTGACAAGTTCTTTTAAGGGAAATTGATGGAAAAAATCAGACTTAAGCTTAAAGCTTATGATCACAGAGTTTTAGACAGATCTGTTGCAGCTATTGTAGACGCTGTCAAGAGAACAGGTGCAGAAATCAGAGGACCGATCCCTCTGCCTACAAAGATCAAAAAGTACACCGTACTGAGATCTCCTCACGTAAACAAAGATTCACGCGAACAATTTGAAATGCGCATGCATGCAAGACTTATCGACATCGTTTCAGCGACGACTGATACAGTTGATTCACTGATGAAGCTTGACCTCGCTCCAGAAGTCAACGTCGAAGTCAGAGCGATGAAATAAGGATTGACAGAATGGAATATATAGTAGAAAAAATTGGTATGACAAGAACGGTAACAGTTCCTTCAGTTCCTGTAACACTTGTAAAGATCGTAGATGCGAAAGTTTGTGAAGTAGGTGAAGACAAAAAAGCGATCGTCGCTTTCAGTCATGGTAAATCTACAAACAAAGCGGTAGCGGGACAACAGAAAAAGTACAATCTCTCTCCTGAGTTCAACAAGTTTATGACACTCACAGTTGCAAACGAGGAGGCAGGTGATCTGGATGTCGCACCTCTGGCAGATGCGAAAGTGGTCAAGTCGACTTTCAACTCAAAAGGTAGAGGTTTCAGCGGTGCAATCAAAAGACACGGTTTTGCCGGTGGTCCGGGTGCACACGGTTCCAGATTTCACAGACGTGTCGGTTCTATCGGTAATGCTGAGTGGCCAGGTCGTGTACAAAAGGGCAGAAAGATGCCAGGACACTATGGCGATGTAAAAGTGACTGTTAAGAACGAGATCGTTTCATTTGACGCTGAAACAGGTGTCGTAGCGCTTAAAGGTGCGATTCCGGGTGCAAACGGCGCATTAGGTAAGATAAGGATAGTAAAATGAGTAAAGCAATCGTATTGGATAACAATCTCAAAAAGAGTGGTGAAGTAGCACTTCCTGCCTCTTTTCTGGAAGCGAATCCACACAACTTGTATCTGTATGTGAAATCTTACCATGCAGCGCTCAGAGCGAATACAGCTAAGACAAAAACCAGAGCGGAAGTGAGTGGTGGTGGTAAAAAGCCATGGGCACAAAAAGGTCGTGGTGGTGCGAGAGCCGGTTCGAACAGATCTCCTATCTGGGTAGGCGGTGGTGTCTCTCATGGTCCTAAAAACAACAGAAACTATTTCCAGAAAGTGAACAAAAAGCAAAAACGTGCTGCACTTGAGTGTGCAGTAGCTGAGAAAGCAAACAATGGAAAACTTTTTGTCGTTGAAAATGTCAGTGTCGAGAGTGGAAAGACAAAAGATGCTGCGGCATTGATCAAAACACTCGGTGTCAGAGATGCACTGGTTGTCAAAAACGCTATGGATGAGAAGACATTCTATGCATTCAGAAATCTTCCAAATGCATATTTGGTAGAACCCAATGAACTAAACGCTTATACGGCGACTGCTTTTGATGCGATCGTGATCGAAAAAAGCGCTTATGAAGAATTAACAAAAGAGGGCTAAGATGGCAGATATTACAGATATTAAATCAATTTTATACACTGAGAAAAGTTTAGGCCTTCAGGAAGACGGTGTTGTCGTCATTCAGACAAGTCCGAGAATGACTAAAAACGGTTTGAAAGAAGTCTTGAGAGAGTATTTCGGTTTCGTTCCATTGAAAATAAACTCAATGCGCATGAGCGGAAAAGTGAAAAGATTCAGAGGTGTCGAAGGTAAACGTGAAGATTATAAAAAATTCTACGTCAAACTGCCTGAAGGCGCGAAAATAGAAAGTTTGGAGGTATAAGATGGCGATTAAATCATACAGACCCTATACGCCTTCACGAAGATATATGACAGGACTTGATTCCAGTGATATCACTGGAAAGCCGAGTGTTCCAAGTCTGCTCAAAACACTTCCAAGAAGCGCAGGTAGAAATAACAACGGTAGAATCACTTCCCGCCACAGAGAAGCAGGTGCGAAGAAGAAGTATAGAATCATCGACTTCAAAAGAAGAAAATTCGGTATTCCTGGTACAGTTACTGCAATCGAATACGATCCGTACAGAAACTGTCGTATTGCGCTGATTACTTACGCTGACGGTGAGAAGAGATATATTATCCAGCCTTCCGGTATCAAAGTAGGTGACAAGGTCGAAGCGGCAGAAGCTGGTCTTGATATCAAGCCGGGCAATGCAATGAAACTGAAGAACATTCCTGTCGGTACAATCATCCACAATATCGAGATGAAACCGGGCAAAGGCGGTCAAATCGCAAGAAGTGCCGGTGGTTATGCACAGCTGATGGGTAAAGAGGAGAAATATGTCATTCTCAGACTTCCAAGCGGTGAGATGAGACAGATTCTTTCAGAGTGTATGGCGACAATTGGTACTGTCGGTAACGAAGACTGGGCAAATGTCGTCATCGGTAAAGCAGGACGTAACAGACACAGAGGTATTCGTCCTCAGACACGTGGTTCTGCGATGAACCCGATCGATCACCCGCATGGTGGTGGTGAAGGTAAGACCAATGCGAGCAGACATCCTGTTTCTCCATGGGGTATGCCGACCAAAGGTTACAAAACCAGACGCAAAAAAGCGAGTGACAAACTCATTATTTCTAGAAAAAAAGGAAGATAGATGGCTAGAAGTCTAAAAAAAGGTCCATTTGTTGACGACCACTTGATGAAGAAAGTGCAAAAAGCACAGGAGAGTGGCGATAAGAAACCTATCAAAACCTGGTCAAGACGCAGCATGATCTTGCCTGATATGATCGGTTTGACAATCACTGTGCACAACGGCAGAAATTTTGTACCGGTATATATCACTGAAAATCATGTCGGTTACAAACTGGGCGAATTTGCACCAACGAGAACGTTCAAGGGTCACAAAGGCTCTGTTCAGAAAAAGATAGGGTAAGGGTAGAAGATGAGTACAGCAACACTAAAATTTATCAGACTTTCCCCGACCAAAGCGAGACTGATCGCAAGAGAAGTGCAGGGTATGAATGCAGAGATGGCACTTGCAGCACTGGAGTTTATGCCTAACAAAGCTGCCGGCATCATCTCCAAAGTGATTGCATCTGCAGTAGCGAACGGCGAATATGAGCCAGAAGAGGTGACAGTCCTCTCATGCCGTGTTGATAAAGGCCCGGTTCTCAGACGTTTCAGACCACGTGCAAGAGGTTCCGCTTCAAGAATTCTGAAACCAACTTCACATATCTTTGTAGAAGTCGGTACAGTTGTCGAAGAGAAGAAGGAAACTCCGAAAAAAGAGAAAGCCAAAAAAGAGGAAACTCCGAAAAAAGAGACAAAAGCACCTGCAAAAAAGAGTGCTAAATCGGTCGATCTCAATGACTTGAAACTCCTTTCCGGTGTCGGACCTGCGATGGAGAAAAAGTTGCATGCTGAAGGTGTTACTTCAATTCAGCAAATTGCAGATATGACACAAGAGCAGATCGCGGAACTCGATGCAAAAATCGGTATCAAAGGCAAGATCGAAGATACCTGGCAGAAAGAAGCGCAAGAGCTAATCAAAAATAACGAGAAGGAGTCTTAAAGATGGGTCAGAAAGTTAATCCTATTGGTCTAAGACTGGGTCTTAACAGAAACTGGGATTCCAGATGGTATCCATCTTCTGAGACTGCTGTGGCAAATGTCGGCGAAGACCATAAAATCAGAACTTTTATCAAAAAAGAGTTGTATTACGCGGGTGTCAGCCAGATCATTATCGAAAGAACAGCGAAGAAGCTTCGTGTTACGATCGTAGCAGCGAGACCTGGTATTATTATCGGTAAAAAAGGTGCAGATATCGAAAAGCTGAGAGAGAAACTCAACAAGCTGATCGGAAAGAATGTCAATGTAAACATCAAAGAGGAGCGTAAACCACAGGCTTCTGCACAACTGGCTGCAGAAAATGTTGCAACGCAACTCGAGCGTCGTGTTGCATTCAGACGTGCGATGAAGAAAGTGATTCAGGGTGCAATGAAAAGCGGTGCCAAAGGAATCAAAGTCCAGGTTGCAGGTCGTCTCGGCGGTGCTGAAATGGCTAGAACCGAGTGGTATCTCGAAGGTCGTGTGCCATTGCATACACTTCGTGCCAGAATCGACTACGGTTTTGCAGAAGCACAAACTACTTATGGAATCATCGGTGTCAAAGTCTGGATCTTCAAAGGTGAGGTTCTTGCAAAAGGAATCGCTCCTGAGCCTAAAGAGAAACCTAGAAAAAGAAGAGGTGAATAGCCATGTTGATGCCAAAGAGAACGAAATACAGAAAACAGCAAAAGGGTAGAAACCGGGGAAAATCCTATAAAGGTAACTCTATCGCTTTTGGTGAAATCGCACTCAAAGCAACGGAAGGCGGAAGAATCGACTCTCGTCAGATCGAAGCTGCGAGGATCGCGATGACACGTCATGTCAAAAGACAGGCAAAGTCATGGATCCGCGTTTTCCCGGATAAGCCTTTGACCAAAAAGCCACTTGAAACCAGGATGGGTAAAGGTAAGGGTGCTGTCGACAAATGGGTTATGAATATCAAACCCGGAAGAATTATATTTGAAATGGCAGGTGTAAGCGAAGAGTTGGCCAGAGAAGCTTTGACTCTTGCAAAACATAAATTGCCTTTTAAAACGAAAATCATAACTCGAGAGAATGAAAATGAAGTATACTGATTTAGAAGGTAAAGACGCGAATGCGTTGAACGAACTGTTGAAAGAGAAGAAGTTGTTGCTGTTCAAACTCAGAGCAAAACTGAGAACGATGCAACTGAGTAATCCAAACGAGATTAAAGAAGTGCGCAGAGACATCGCCAGAATCAATACGGCGCTCACTGCACTTAAAAAAGAAGCGAAGGCGTAAAAGATGGCTGCAGATTTAAAACGAGTGATCCAGGGTACAGTTGTCAAAAAGGCCGGTGATAAAACGGCTACTGTACTGGTTGAGAGAAAAGTGGTGCATCCGAGATATCACAAGATTGTCAAAAGATTTAAAAAATATCTGGTACATGATGAGAACAATCAGACGAATGTCGGAGATACGATTACTGCCATCGAGTGCAGACCCATTTCAAAAACAAAATCTTTTAGATTAAAAGAGATTGTTTCTACAGGAGTGAAGTAATGGTACAGGGATTTACCAGACTGGCAGTCGCTGATAACAGTGGTGCGAAAGAGATTATGTGTATTAAAGTGCTTGGCGGATCCAAAAGAAGATATGCCAGCGTCGGTGACGTAATCGTTGCTTCTGTCAAAAAAGCGATTCCAAACGGAAAAGTGAAAAAAGGCCAGGTTGTTAAAGCAGTGATCGTTCGTACCAAAAAAGAGGTACAGAGAGAGAATGGGTCACTGATTAGATTTGATGAAAACGCAGCGGTGATTCTGGATGCGAAAAAAGAGCCTATCGGTACTCGTATTTTTGGACCGATTGGTCGTGAAGTCAGATATGCAGGTTATATGAAAATCGTATCACTTGCACCGGAGGTATTGTAATGTCGGTAAAAATGAAAATCAAAAAAGGCGATAAAGTAAAGATTATCGCAGGTGACGACAAAGGTAAGGTTGCTGAAGTATTGAAGGTTATGCCCAAAACTTCACAAGTGATCGTAGCCGGTTGCAAAATCGCGAAAAAAGCGGTCAAACCTACCGAGGAGAACCCAAAAGGCGGTTTTGAAAACAGAGAGATGCCTATTCATATTTCCAACGTAGCAAAAGTGGAAGGGTAAAAGATGGTTGTTAGATTAAAAGAAAAATATGCAAATGAAATCAAACCGGCACTGGTAAGTGAATTTGATATCAAAAACCCTATGCAGATACCTGCTTTAGAAAAAGTTTCAATCAGTGTAGGTGCCGGTGATGACGCAAGAGACGCTAAGATCTTGCAAAATATTCAGGATACGATTTCTCTGATCGCAGGTCAGCATGCTGTCGTGACAAAAGCACGCAAATCGATCGCGGGATTTAAACTTCGCGAAGGGTATCCCATCGGTGTGAAAGTGACTCTCAGAGGGGATCGTATGTATACCTTCCTCGATAAACTGATCGCAATCACACTCCCACGTGTGAAGGATTTCCGTGGTTTGCCAAGAAATGGTTTTGACGGTCATGGAAACTATAGCTTCGGACTGGAAGAGCAACTGGTTTTCCCTGAAGTGAAGTTCGATAATATTATCAAAACACATGGTATGAATATCACTATCGTCACTACAACTGAAGATGATAAAGAGGCGTTCAAGTTACTTGAACATATTGGAATTCCATTTGCAAAGGGTCGTGAATAATGGCAAAGAAATCGATGATCGCAAAAGCGAAAAGAAAGCCTAAGTTTGCAGTGAGAGCGTACACCAGATGTCAAATCTGTGGTCGCCCGCACTCAGTATACAGAGATTTTGGAATTTGCAGAATTTGCTTTAGAAAAATGGCGAATGAAGGCAAACTTCCCGGAATCAAAAAATCAAGCTGGTAAGGAAAGAAGATGGTAAACGATCTCGTATCAGATGCATTGACGAGAATCAGAAATGCATCTATGAGAAAACTCGAAGTAACAGAGCTTCTTCACTCTAAACTTGTTGAATCTGTGGTAAAGATTTTTCAGGAAAAGGGCTACATTGAATCATACAATGTAAAAGAAGACGGTAATAAAAAATTTATCAGTGTAGTACTGAAGTACGATGACAATGGTAATCAGGTAATCAACGAAATCAAAAAAATCTCCAAACCGGGACGTCGTGTGTACAAGCCCGCATCTGAGATCAAAAGATTTAAAAACGGTTACGGTACAATCGTCGTCAGTACGTCAAAAGGTGTACTCAGTAACGATGTTGCTCACAAAGAAGGTGTGGGTGGCGAGCTTATCTGCAGTATATGGTAGGTCAATGTTTTTTACGGCATTCGATTTAATCGTAGACAAGTAAAAAGGAAAATAATGTCAAGAATTGGTAAACAACCGGTAGTGATTCCTGCTGGAATCGAAGTGAAAACAGATGGTCCTGTCATCGTTTTCAAGAAGGGAAATGTTGAAAAGTTTCTCGATACGAAAAATTATGTTGATTTCAAAGTTGAAGGCAATGAACTGGTATTCGCACCGAAAGGTGACGACAGACAGTCACGTGCATTCTGGGGAACTTTCAGATCTCTGGCGAACAATATCGTCATCGGTCTTACTGAAGGTTACGAGAAAAAACTCGAGATTAACGGTGTTGGTTACAGAGCGGCAGTCAAAGGCAATGTACTTGAACTTCAGCTTGGTTTTTCACACCCGATCAACTATGAATTTCCGAAAAATATTTCTATAGCAGTTGAGAAGAACCTTATCACTATCAAAGGTGATGATAAACAAGTTGTAGGACAAATTGCGGCAGAGATCAGATCTTTCAGACCGCCTGAGCCATATAAAGGCAAAGGTGTCAAGTACGCTGACGAAGTTATCGTCAGAAAAGCCGGTAAAACAGCATCGAAGTAGGGGTGAAATATGAGAACTAAATTATTAAAACAGAAAAATGCACTTAAAGCAAGAAGAATCAGAAGAATCAGAGGAAAAATCTCAGGTACAGCTGAACAGCCGAGAGTAGCACTCTTTAAATCAAACAGACACCTCTACGCGCAAGCTATTGACGATGTAAATTCTGTAACATTGGCGAGTGTAGACGGTAAAAAGCTAGGGCTTTCCGCAAGCAAAGAAGCAGCGACATCTGTTGCAAAAGCTTTCGCTGAAACGTTAAAAGAGAAAGATATTGTGAACGTTGTCTTTGACAGACGCGGCAATCAGTATCACGGTGTAGTTGCTGCTTTTGCAGAAGCGCTTAGAGAAAATGGAATAACACTATAAGGTCAATGATAATGGAAAATATTAACAGAGAAGATTTTGAAGAAGTTATCGTTAACATCGGCAGGGTAACGAAAGTTGTCAAGGGTGGTAGAAGATTCAGGTTTACCGCACTTGTCGTTGTAGGTAACAGAGACGGGATTGTAGGTTTTGGTACAGGTAAAGCGAAAGAGGTTCCTGATGCAATTAAAAAAGGCGTTGATGACGCTTTTAAAAACCTGGTGAAAGTCAATGTAAAAGGTTCAACAATTGCGCATGATATTGAGTTAAAGTACAATGCAAGCAGAATTTTGCTAAAACCGGCAAGTGAAGGTACCGGTGTGATTGCAGGTGGTGCGACAAGACCTGTACTGGAACTGGCAGGTATTAAAGATATCCTGACTAAATCACTGGGTTCCAACAATCCTAACAACCTTGTAAGAGCGACTGTAAAAGCGCTCAGCATGATCAAACAATAGTAAGGAATAGTCAATGGCACTTGATAATTTAACTCCGGCATCCGGATCGACACATAAAACAAAAAGAGTCGGTCGCGGACAGGGTAGTGGTATGGGTAAGACAGCCACTCGTGGTAACAAAGGTCAGAAAAGCAGAACCGGTTACAGCAGAAAAAGAGGTTTTGAAGGTGGTCAGCAACCGCTTCAAAGAAGATTACCGAAAGTTGGTTTTTCATCACGTGTAGAGAAACCTTACGTAATCAATATTGAGAAAGTTGCCAAAGTTGCGGCACTCGATGAAATTACATTTGAAACGATAAAGTCTGTGCATAAGTTTCAAAGCAGTGTAAAGAAAATCAAATTGATTGGAAAAGGTGCGAAAGATCTGGCATCTAAAATCAAAGACGAAAACATTACAACCAGCGGTAAATAACGATGGGAAAAGACTTAACAAACAAGATTCTGATTACACTCGGCTTCTTGTTTGCATATAGGATTTTATCTTATATACCTGTTCCCGGTGTCAATGTGGATGTAATCAAAGCATTTTTTGATTCCAATTCCAACAATGCACTGGGAATGGTGAATATGTTTAGTGGAAATGCGGTAAGACGACTGAGTATCATCTCCTTGGGTATTATGCCCTATATTACCGCTTCCATTATCATGGAACTTCTTGCAGCTACATTTCCAACTCTGGGACAGATGAAAAAAGAGCGTGACGGTATGACGAAATATATGCAGATTATCCGTTATGCTACTGTTGCTATAACCCTTGTACAGGCTGTCGGTGTTTCTATGGGACTTCAGAGTATGGGGCATGGCGGTGAAAGTGCTGTCATGATCGATATGAGCCTGTTTATTCCTATTGCTGCAGTATCGATGCTGACAGGTACGATGTTACTGATGTGGATAGGTGAACAGATTACCCAAAGAGGTATCGGTAACGGTATTTCACTGATCATTTTTGCCGGTATTGTTTCCGGGATTCCTGCTGCAATAGGCGGTATGGTCAATCTTATCAATACAGGTGAACTTAACTTCCTTGTGGTTATCGGGATATTGGCTGTTATATTGATTACAATCGGTGTCATTATTTACGTAGAACTGGCGGAGAGAAGAATTCCGATCTCTTACTCACGTAAAACGATGATGCAAAATCAGAACAAAAGAGTAATGAACTATATTCCGATCAAAGTGAATCTCAGTGGTGTTATTCCACCGATTTTTGCCTCTGCTGTTTTGATGATGCCGTCGACACTGTTGTCAGGAAGTACCAATCCTTATGTGCAAAAGATTGCCGATTTGCTGAGCCCCAACGGTTATCTCTTTAATGTACTGATGTTTTTGGGTGTTATATTCTTTGCCTATTTTTACGCTTCTATCGTGTTCAATGCGAAAGATATTTCTGAAAACCTCAAAAAACAGGGCGGGTTTATTCCCGGAGTACGTCCAGGTAAAAGTACAGCTGAATTTATCAATGAAGTTGCGAGTCGTCTGACATTCTGGGGTGCCATTTACCTCGGTCTGATTTCGACACTGCCGTGGATTTTGGTAAAAACGATGGGTGTTCCGTTCTATTTTGGCGGTACCGCTGTTTTGATCGTGGTACAAGTTGCACTTGATACGATGCGAAAAATTGAAGCGCAGATTTATATGAACAAATACAATACTCTGAATACGCTGGGACTTTAACTGTTATGGCGATTTCTATCAAGAAACCCTTAGAAATAGAAAAACTAAGGGTTTCAAACTCTTACGTAGCAAAAACTCTTGAACATCTCCGAACTTATGTACGTCCAGGTATGACACTTCATGAAATCAACCAGATGGGTGAAGAATATATCGCTTCGCTCGATGCAAGACCTGCTTTTAAAGGTTTATACGGTTTTCCTGCAGGTGTCTGTACGTCGCTGAATGAAGTCATTATTCATGGTGTACCTTCCGATACTGTTGTCAAAGAGGGGGATATCCTTGGGCTTGATATCGGTGTGGAAAAAGATGGTTGGTACGGCGATGCTGCCATTACGATGCCGATCGGTACAATCAGTGAAGCAGATGAGCAACTGATCGCCTGTGCGAAAGATGCTTTGATGCATGCGATTTCAGTCATTCAGACCGGTATGCGTTTTAAAGAGCTGAGTCTTGAGCTTGAAAATTTTATTACTGAACGCGGATTTGTACCGTTGCGTGGTTTTTGTGGTCACGGTATTGGGAAAAAGCCTCATGAAGAGCCTGAAATTCCCAACTATCTGGAGAGTAAAAATCCCAGGCAGGGACCAAAAATCAAAAACGGTATGGTATTTTGTCTTGAACCGATGATTTGCCAGAAAAGCGGTACCGCAGTGGTAGATGAAGCCGACAAATGGTCGGTTAGAAGTGAAGACGGACTCAGAGGCAGTCACTATGAACATACAGTGGCAATTATCGGTAATAAAGCCGAAATTTTATCGATAGCGTAAATTTAACAAGGAGAAGCGATGGCAAAAGATGATGTAATTGAAGTAGACGGTACGGTAATTGAAGCATTACCCAATGCAACATTTATGGTAGAGTTGGAAAATGGACACAAAGTGTTGTGTCATATAGCAGGTAAGATGCGTATGCATTATATCAAGATCATGCTTGGTGACAAAGTGAAAGTGGAACTGACGCCTTATAGCCTGGATAAAGGGCGTATTACATTCAGATATAAGTAAATATTTATTTTTATTTGGATATAATCCGGCTCCTTATCGAATGACGATACTACATGAAGAGTAGTTGCCAGAAGCCCACTGTTTTTGCAACTGCTGGTTTGGATACTTCACCTAACCATATTCGTTCGTTATTTGTCAAGTGGAAAAGGAACAAGTATGCTGTGTTCATCTTTTAGATGAATAAAGTGATTAATAGAGAGGAGATAACGATGAAAGTTAGACCATCAGTTAAAAAAATGTGTGATACATGTAAGATGAGCAAACGTAGAGGTGCAGTGAGAGTGATCTGCGACAGCCCGAAACATAAACAG
>JALWRO010000295.1 GCA_027080605.1 Campylobacterales bacterium | reverse complement strand
TTTTTACGACAATAGGATTTTCATCTACCGCAACAGACACATTATTATCCAGATTCCCGGATATATGCTCTATAAGGGCATAAGCAGGTGAAAAGAGTAACAAATTGAGCTCTTTTTCAACAGCTTCATTCTCTTTACTTACGGTTTGGGCTATCTCTGTCAACAGCGTGTTGTACTCCATTTGCAATCTCGTTTGTTCCAGTTCGCTATCACGCAGTGCCTCTCTCTTCTTATAGACAGCTGTAATATCCGATTCACTCTGTGCAAAATACCGGGCATTGTGCAATGCCTCTTTTTCAAAACGTATGGTGTCATCCAGCAACTGTAGTACACTGTACTTGTAGAGCAGTTCCAGCACTGCTCCATAACGCTGACGCCGTATATTTAACAGTACAATATTTTCATCACTGAGAGCCAGCCTCTTTTCCAAAACATAGCTTTTGGTCTCATTTTCGAGATCTGCAGGACTTTTGGCATAGAGCCGAAGCGCATACTCTCGCTCTACATCACTGAAATGAGAGTGCCTGACACTAACCCTTGCCTTGTCTATATAGTCATACTGCTGCGGTACATTCTCTTCATAAAGCGAAGCAATTCTCCGGTATTTTACATCAATATCACTATCCGCTGCGGAAAGGAAATCCGTCACTGCAGAACCGGCGGACAACCCTGTCAGCAACAGAGGAGAAAAGAGCAAAACCTTCTTTAAAAATCGTTTCATGAACACACCTAATGCAGCTTAATCGAATCAAGCATATGAAAAAACTCTGCACCTGTTCTGTTGTGATCTACCTCTTTGGTCACAGAGACTTTCTGTCCCAGTTTCAAGTTGTTTTCAGGAATTTTGATCAAAACTTTATATCCCCAGAGCGGAACCACTTTAAATCTTTTCAAACGAACAGGGAAACTGACTATTCTGGTACTGATACTCAAAACGACACCTTCAATCGGCGTTTTGTCTTTATAGAGTGTCGATAAAGGTTCGATCAACACTTTTTCACCGATTTTAATATCTGTCTGCACATCTTCATGAATATAACCCGTGACATACTGTGGATAGACAGGGTGTATGGTTAAAACAGGCGTATAGGCTTTCAGCGCTTCACCGCTGGTACATCCAATGGAACCGATACTTCCGTTATATGGGGCATAGATTGAGATCACTTTACTCTCATTGTGTAATACCTGTTCTTTGCTTTGCAATTGTTTGATCTGTGCATCGATACGGTTGTTTGTATTGTTCAGCATCTTTTGCAAATTGGCTTTTTTGGTATCGTACAACACTTCCAAATTCGCTTTTTCCGCTTTTAAAGCTTCTATTTTATAGTTCATGGAACCGATACCTGATTCACTTTCGTTCACAGAGTGCATCAGTGCATGACGCATATTCTCTTTTTGTTCAAGCGCTTTGATCTGAAGATCGATTTTTGAAATATCTTTATGTCTTTTGACTTCCAGAGACTCAAGATCACCTTTGATCTCATCCGTTTTTAATGTACGCTTGGTTTCCAGTTCATTGATTTTGGCATTAATCGTAAACGTTTTGTCTTTGGTATCGACACGCAGTACATCTGCCAGTTTCTGCCCTTTTTTCACCTCTTCACCGATCATGACATAGACTTTCTGCACTTCTACCGGAAACGGAAAGTTGAGTGTACGCTGTTTGCTTTGCGTCAGTCCCATAAAACTGTCCACTTTCTCCTGATTGTAGAGTGTAATGATTGCCAAAAGAATGAGCGCTATTACCCATGCGATATAAATTAATATTTTTCCTGATCTCATAGTTCTACCGTCGCCTCTTGCATCATGAAGTTAATTCCCTGTATAGAGGGGATCTTATTCAACTCTCCGACAAAATCATCTTGTCTGACATTTCTCTTCAACTTTACCTGATAGGCATAATCGAGCCGATTGCCCTGTGCCAGATCACGCAAAGTAATCAGCGCAAACGATTTGCAATACTTTTGCATCACCCTTTCCAGCGCCTGTTTGCTCTGTGGATCATTTTCGAGATTGAACCTCAGCATACCGTCAAAATAACTGCTTTCGCCAAACGGAGAAAAGTAGAGCAGAAAAGCGGCGATCATAAACGCAAACGCTCCGACAATCGCAATTTCAAAACCGTTGACACCACATGAAACACCCACCGCAAGTGAAGCGAAAATAAAGACGATATCCCGCGAATCTTTAAAGTTGGTACGGAAACGAATCACCGCCATCGCAGCCATAATACCGATACCCCTGGCAAGAGAATCTCCTACCGCTTCCATAACCGTCGTCGAAACAAGCGCAATTAAGATTAATGACTGTACATAATTTCTGGAGTAAGAGAGTGCCCTGTAGGTCTTTTCATAGGTAATCGCAATCAGTGTCGCCAGTATAAATGCCAAAAGCACCGCATATATCAAAGTGATCACACTGGCATGGTTGGTCATGGTTTGCAGCGTAAGAAAATCGAGCAAAAATCCCTCCTTTATGGGCAATATTAAATTATTTTAATTTTAAAAAACAAGAGTGCTTAGTATATAGAAAACAAGATAAGAGTAAGATAAATATTTAACTTGTCTTAAAGTTTTTATCTATATAATAATCACAAAACAAATACAGAAATGTTTTATCATCGCACCAACAAACATTCTCAATTTTTGATGCAGTGATAAGCAAGCACAAGGAGTTCCGTATCAGATCACTCGTTTTCTCTGCTATATGCTGCGTTTTCCTTATCGGATGCTCATCCGGTTCCTCTGAAAACAGCAGTCATCCCCTCACCTACGGCGCTATCGCACATATTGAAGAAGCTTCCGGTATCGGCTACTGCGCCGAAAACGATGCACTTTATGTCGCTGCGGATGACGGTACGCTCTATCGTCTGGATAAAGACGGTACCATTGTACAGAAAAAAAATTTTAAAAGTATGAAAAACCATGATTTCGAAGGAATCGCCTATGATGCCAAAAATGATGATATCCTTGTTGCAATCGAAGGTAGTGACAATGTATTGGTCTTGACTCGGGATCTGAATGTTAAAAACACCATCAATGTAGATCGCAGAGACGACAACGGCAGACTCATTCTGGAGAAAGATCCCGAAAACGGTCTGGAGGGCATTGCCGTTGACAACGGCGACATCTACCTC
>JALWRO010000294.1 GCA_027080605.1 Campylobacterales bacterium | reverse complement strand
ATGATTTTTCCCTCTTCTGTGTCGCCACAGACCAGTCCGGCGACGACACTCACTCTGCCCGTTTTCCCCTCCCGTACAATTTGCGGAAAAATCGACCGCTCCCCATCGATAAGCAGGAAGGTATCCTGATTGATAAAGAGTCTGAAATCTTTTTGCGGTGTCACCGGCAAGTCAAAATCGACCAGAAAGTCGGCTTCTTCCTCCTCGTCACACGGTTCATAGACGATATATTCCAGCCCGGCGTTGATCAGTTCCCGCGCCAGAAGCATGCTCATGCCATCATCAGGATACTTCGTCCAGACACTGCTACCAAAATGCGCTTTGGCTTCATTGCTTTTTGTGGCGACACGAAGCAGCGGGCGTTCGATGGAGAGCAATGCGTTGAACTCCTGCACGACCATCATGAGGTGTCTGTTCAGTGCGTTGACATCGGCGATGAAAAGGATCGCCTCAGGGTTGGCGTTGCCCTCGGGTTTGTAAAATTTCCGGTAGCCGTGCAGCGTCTTCATGACGACGCTTTTCCCTTTGGCGATTGCTCTGGCACTCACTTCAAAGAGCGTGCGGTAGGTGCCTTTGTCGTTGGCGTAGCGCTCACTCTTTTTGTCTACCATCCGAAGGGGGATGCCACACTCTATACATGAAATAAGCGGATAATCCTTACGCAGAGGATTGGCACGCATCTCCTCTTCACACGCCGCGCAGGGTTTCATGAACTTCATGACACTATTCTCGCGTCTGAAAGGATAGGTCTCCAAAAAGGCATGTCTGCCACCACAGGCGTTACATGAAGTAAACGGATAATAGTAGCGGCGGCTGGAGACATCGAACATCTCTTTCTGACAGGTGGGACAGAGTGAGAGATCGACAGGTAAATCGTTGGTCACACTTTCATGAAGTATCGGTTTTTCCGTTTCTGTGCGGTGGCTGCTCTGTTTAAGGTAAATCGATGCGGGCAATGCATTTTCCAGCGTTTCTAAAAAGCTTTCGAGCGCAGGATCTTCAGACGGTAAAACAAGTGTCAGTTTATCCCGGCTTTGTGCCAGTTCCAGCAAAATACCGCACTTTTCCGCCACCGCCTGACACAGTGTGGCGATATAGGCTTTGTCACTTTGAAAAGTGAACTCAATGACTAAATACAATGTTATCCTTTAGGTAAGGGATTATGGGTCTGTTGTACAGGGTTGGCAAAGGTGTGAATAATCTCATCGAGAGGTATATTCATCTCTTTTGGGGAGAGAGAAATCCCACGGTCATGAAGTACGGCGACCGCTTTTTGAATAAAATCCGGAAAGTGTTTTTTGACTCGGTCGGTCAGCTGTGAAACGACGGGTATAATATCGTCCGGTTTCATCGCTACGATATCCACCTCCGCCATATCTTCATCAAGAATGGAGCAGATTTCAAGCATCTGTACCACTTCTACTTCATTGGCGCTTTGGCGGCAGTTGCCATGTTGCAGCAACTCTTCAACACTGAAATGAAACAGATCACCTGCATCGTCACCTTCGGAGGTGGTGCTGAGTATGCAGACATAGTCGTACTCCTGAAAATAGGTCATCAAAGAGAAGCCGAGTGTACCGCCGTCTACGATTTCAACATTTGGAGGTCTGATAAAATTTTCTTCGATGTACTTTGCCGCGTATACACCCAGCCCGTCATCGCTGAACATGATGTTTCCTATACCGACTATGACTGCTTTTTCCACGCTGCTCTTTCAAATAGAGGAGATTACTCCTCTTTCTCTTTTGCAAATTTATTACCGCCGAATACGATTGCAATGTCACCTTCCTGCCAGAAGATCGTTCGCCATATCTGATAATAGATATGAAAAGCCACCCATGCCAGAATGATCCACATGGTGATATGGTGCACGATACGCACATCCATAATCGTCGGCAGCGCGGTCGTACCGATCAGCGCACTGCTTGCGGGAATCGTCCAGTCAGTCGCCCAGTGCAACATCGCCGGCCACCATGATCCGATACTGCTTAACCCGGATTCCAGACCGTGCACGTAGAGTTGTAAACCGGTAAAGAGCATCCACGCCAAAAGCAGGTGGAAGATCGTGAAATAGACCGTATTGAAACTGTCGCTGTGCGAAGAGTCGAAACTTTTCCTTCTATTGAAAGTGAACAGATTGATCAACACTTCGAAAAACTCTTTGATGTTTCTGGGGGTCGGCAACAACTTCAGTATCGGCTTTTCAAAACGCGAAAAGAAGTAGAGATACGCCACGACGATCGATGTGACATCGAAAATGATCGCGACAATAAAATGCCCCCATCTGTTCCACGCCATGACATATTTATCTACCGCCGGTTCGGCGATGAGTGTCTGATAGTAAGGCTCAGCAATATAGAGCCCCGTAATCACTGCAACCACCATCGAGATGGCATTGACCCAGTGGATGATACGCATCGCACCGGTCATACGCTTTATATTTTTATACCCTGTTTTTTGCATCGTTGGCTCCTTAGAAGGTGCAGTTAGGATCGACTTTATAGACGGCTAACTCTTTGCCCTTGGTGTCAAGCACATGCACTGCACACGCAATACACGGATCGAAACTGTGGATAGTTCGGATAATCTCCAGCGGCTCTTCGGGATTGGCGACTTTGGTACCGATCAGACTCGCTTCGTAAGCGCCCATCTGCCCTTTCCCGTCTCTCGGGCTGGCATTCCATGTTGAAGGAACCACCGCCTGATAGTTGGTTACTTTACCGTCTTTGATCTTCACCCAGTGACCCAGTGAACCCCTTGGCGCTTCGGCAAGTCCCATACCTTTTGTGTCTGCCGCGACTACATCAAAATCGAACTCCGTCCAGGTAGAGAGGTCGCCGCTTGCGGCATTTTTCGCCAGTTCGTCAACCCACTCCATCATGGCATCGCCCATCAGTTCTGTCTCGATCGCACGCGCCGCCGTTCTGCCGACGGTCGAAAAGAGTACGGTGATCGGCAGTCCGGAGCGTTTGAGGAAATTGCCGACATACTTTTTGATACGTTCATCTCCTTTGACATAGCCGACGACCATACGTGCCAGCGGTCCCACTTCGACCGGTTTCCCATCATAACGGGGAGACTTGATCCAGGAGTATTTTTCATCGGTTTTGAGGTAGGCGTACCCGTCCGCTTTTTTCTCCAGTCCGGTATAGTGCGGAATAGTTTGCCCATCGTACGGATGGAGCGGTTGATCGCCTTCATACCATGAGTGGGTCACATCTTCGGCAATTTTTCCGGGATCGACATCGAACGCTTTTGAGATATCGCCGTCCAGTACCAGACCGGAAGGGAAAAGTGTTTTGGCATTGTAAAAACCGGTATCGTCCAGTCTGAAATCGCCGTAACTCATGTAACTAAGCAGTCCGCCGCCGGTTCCGCCGACACCTTTGTAAGTCGCGTCTTTATCTGTCGCTTCCTCTGCATATGCGGTTCCCGCCATATAGACATCCGGCAGATATGCGCCTTTGACAAAATCCATACTCTCTTTGAGCAGTTGTTTAAAGAGTGCAATCCTTGCCGGATTCTGAATATCCTGTACACAGGTGACGCCACCTACAACAATAGATTGCGGATGTGGATTTTTACCACCAAAGATCGCCTGCATTTTTGCCATTTCACGCTGGATATCGAGCGCTTTAAGGTAGTGTGCCACACCGATCAGATTTTGTTCCGGGGTGAGTTTGTAGTGTTTGTTGCCCCAGTATCCGTTGCCGAAAATCCCCAGTCTTCCCTGCCTCGCAAATTTGATCACACGATCCTGTACCGCTTTGAAATCCGCCGCACCGGACATATATGGCTTGTAACCTGCCACATTCGCCCATTTAGCTGCCTCTTCGGCAGTTTTGGCAGGATCAGCTTTGGTTGCGGAGAGAACATCGACAAAGTCAAGTGCATGCAGATGGTAGAAGTGTACCAGGTGATCATGTACGTAAAGCGCACCCTGAATCAGGTTTCTGACAATCCGCGCATTTTTAGGGATCGTGATCTTGAAAGCATCTTCCACTGCTTCGATACTTCGCTGATAGTGCGTACCGGTACAGACGCCGCAGATACGCATCGCCATCAAACCGCAATCTCTCGGGTCTCTGCCTTTTAAAATCGTCTCGATACCGCGAAACATCGTGGAGGAGCTGTACGCATCGACGATTTTATTGTTCTCGTCAATAATCGCTTCGATACGCAAATGCCCTTCGATACGGGTAATAGGATCGACGATAATATGCTTTTTCCCGCCTGTGGCTGCTGCCGTCGTATCGGGACTCACTTTTTTCTCTTCTGTCACTTGTTGTGTAGTATTGTTTTCACTCATCTTACGCTTCCTCCTCTACATGACTCTTTTTACCGAAAATCGCACTGCCCACTGCATGAATACCGATACCGATACCCGCTGCCGTCAGTAGCCCCAGACCAAACTGATCGACTGTTTTCTCCACACCACCGGTCGGCGCTTTGATATTGGCGTTCGCCATCGGTCTTTCATAGGCATATTTATCCCAGAAATCCGGTTCCGAACAGCCGATACAGCCACGTCCGACACCGATCGGCCAGTTGACCCCTTCGTTGTAACGGATGATAGAACAGTTGTTGAATGTCATTGGTCCTTTGCATCCCATTTTATAGAGGCAGAAGTTGTTTTTCGCCCCTTCATCACCCCACTCTTCGACAAATTCACCCGCATCGAAGTGCGCACGTCTTTCACAGTTGTCATGAATCCGATATCCGAATGCAAACTTCGGTCTGAGCAGTGAATCGAGTTCAGGTACTTGCCCTGTCAGTACATAATGCAAAATCACCCCTACCATGTTGGAAGGGTTTGCAGGACAGGCAGGAATGTTGATAATCGGTTTGCCGTGTACCATCTCCATCACACCGACAGCATCGGTCGGATTGGGTGCTGCAGCAGGAATACCACCGAATGTCGCACAGCTTCCTACCGCCACGACCGCCGCCGCATCGTTTGCAAGTCTCAGTAAATGATCCTGAAAAGTCTCCGCTTTGGCGCCGATAGTGCCGAAATGACCGTCAATTCCCCGTGGAACAGATCCTTCCACAAAGAGAATATATTTTCCTTTAAATGTCTCTACCGCATCTTCAAGCTGCTTCTCCGCCTGATGCCCTGACGGTGCCATCAGCGTTTCATGAAACTCCAGTGAGATGATATCCAGCACGATCTCATCGATCTTGGGTCCGTCACTTCGTAAAAGTGCTTCGGAGTTACCCGCACAATCCTGAAGCTCGATCCACACTACCGGAACACGGTTCATCAACTCTGCCGCTTCGGCGACAAGCGGTGTAAACGATGCCGGAAGCATCAGCATCGCAGTCGTCGCGGATGCCCACTTCAGAAAGTCCCTTCTGTCGATTCCTTCATCGAAAATCGCATTTTTAAAATCGATACGATTGCTGACAGGAGGCAGTTCCCTCAGAGCATCCAACCGCTGCCTGCACTGGTCAAAAAGCGTTTCATAGTACGCTTCACCTCTGTTTGTATCTACTTTTGCACTCTGGGACGTGAAAAGCTTCTTCACCGACTCAATCCGCTTGTCGCTCATGAAAGCCTCCTTTTATAAATGAATAGTCATTCAGTATTCTAGAATATTTATGCTTATGCAGGGGTTAAATTTAAGGAAACTATATAAATGAATATTATATTAAGAGTAGTTTTATCTGAATCATTTAGTGTGTTGTACAGACGGAACAGACGTCAAATGTCTTAAAAACAAACTCCGCCACTTTCTCATCATGAAGTCCGATCATCGCCTGTTGAGAGATACCGGGATCTTCTCTGGTTCCCTGAGAAAGATTCCACTGGGTCGGGGTTACAATTTGATAACGGTCGATTCTCCCCTCTTCCAGCATGACTTTATGTATCAGCGACCCACGCGCCGCTTCGACAGCACCGATGCCCTCACCACTCAATGTACCGATCGGTTGAGAAGGTTCGATATAGGAAGGCTGGCGCAAATCCAGCTGAGAAAGCAGTTCCAGGGAGTGGTACAAAAGTTGCACCCCTTCACAGCTTCTCGCCATGATACGGCTAAATACAGAATCTCCGTAGCGGCGATGGGCATCTTTGATCAGCGGTGTTTTTAAAAGCATTGCCCGGCTCAGTGGTCCGGTTTCGTAATATTTCTGTTTATAAGTGACGTTTTTTGCGAGTGAACGGTCATTTTCACTTAATGTCATAAACTTTTCATGAATATGCGGCTGTATTCTTGTCTTGATCGACTTCCCGCGTTGAAAATAGCTGTTTGCGCCAAAAACAATAAAACGGTCAAAGCTTTTTCCGATATGCTGCCAGTCATTTTGCAATACCAATTGCAGCAGTTGGGGCAAATCCCCTTTTTTGGAAAGCAGAACATCGACTTTTTCACATTTGATCAACTCTCTGGTATCTGCCTGCACCATATGCACTTCAAAAAAAGCGATTGCCTCACGGATCAGGTTTTTCACATGCATAATCTCAATATGGGTGGGATCACTGACAACACCGCCGACTATCGCATAGGAGTTGTGCGGATACTGTCCGGCGAGGTGTGCGATCGCTTTTGCCATGATCTGTGACGCTTTTGAAGCAAGCAGTACGTTTTGCTTCATCCCGACAAGCGGTAACAGTGTCAGATAGAACCATTTGAGATGATTTTGAATCAACTCGAAGTTGAGTGTCAATTCACGAATGATTTGCGCTTTTTCCGAAATTTCGATCTCATCGTAACACGCTTCAAGTGCCTTAACGGTTGCAATCAAGTGGGCATGTCCACAAATACCGCATACGCGAGGGTTGATGACAAGTGCATCCTGCGCCGCCCTGTTTTGTAAAATATGTTCGATCCCCCGTGAAGTGCTAAACACGATATCTACAAAATCGATCTTCCCCTCTGCAAAATGAAAGCCGAGCGTCGCTTCACCCTCAATCTTTTCTATCAGTTTTTCAACCCTGATTTTCTTAGACATCAAACAATCTTTTTTCAAGACGGGAAATTTTAAAAGCCTTTGTCACACCTGAAAGCGTCAAATAGGCGCGTTTGGGTACATCAAAAGGCAGATACTGGGGAATGCCCATATTTTTTTTGGTCACAAAGAGATTTGGACGCGGGAAGTGCGGTTCTGTACATCCCATACACGGTTGCCCTGCCCTGGTTTTGGAATTGACTTCATTCCAGAGGATTTTATTGCAGCTGCCGTGGGTAAAAGGTGCCTGACATCCGTGGTCGTAAAACATACACCCCTCTTTTTCACCGAAACGGTGATTATCGACTTTGTACTCAAAATATTCGTTTCGGGTACAGCCATTGTGAACCGTGTAGGCAAAAAACTCTTTGGGACGGTGAAATGTATCGAGCCGTAACGCTATCTCTTCACGAAGCATATAGAGGGTATTGACCAGCACATCGGGATGAACGGGGCATCCGGATACAGAAACCACCTTCTCTTTAAACGCTTCAAACCGCTTCACCGGTGTCTCTTCATGAAACAAAACGCCGCTGCTGTTTGCATAGGGGCTCTCTTTAAACACACCACCGAAAGTGGCGCAGCTGCCGACCGTTACAATCTTTTTCACATTGGGTGCATAGCGCTCAATCACGGCGATAATCTCTTCTCCCGCGCGATTGAAATCTTCCGCAACTGCGCCTTCGATAAGCAAAATATCGGTTTCATGATAGGTTTTGACAATCTCGGAAAGTGTTTTGGAAGCATCAATGATTGGATGGTGCACAAAGGTAAAATCCTCCAGAAACTGTTCCATATGCGGATAGTTTAAAAAGGAGTGTGCATTACCGTTGCAAGCAAGTCCCTGAATCCAGAGGAGTTTAGTTTTCATCGCTCTTGAGCGCTTTGTAGATATTGTGGGAAATATCGGCGATATAGTAGTCAAGCTTCCGGGGCAAAACCTCTTCTCCGTTCAAAAAGACCATCCCTCCGAGATAACCCATAAAAAGTCCGAATGCCGAGAAAAAGTCCTGGTCACGAAGCTCTCCGCTGCGTACACCCTCTTCGAAAAAGATCATGATCTCCGTCACAAAGTCGCTTACGCAGATCATCCCTTCGCAGCCGTCTTTGAAAACTTCACGGTTGGAGAGATAGACGCGCAGGAAATATTCGATCATCTCCGGCTGTTCCTGAGCGGTTTTGAAATAGATACGGACAATTTTGTCAATTTTCTCTTTAGCAGAGATCTTCTCTTCGTTAATTTTACGAAGCTCCGCACCGAGATATGCGGAGATATATTTGATAATCTCTTTGGCGAGAATATCTTTGGATTTGAAATAGTTGTAGAGATTTCCTACGCTCATATCAAGCGATTTTGCAATATCCGGAATCGTTGTCGTGTAAAAACCCTCTTTGGAAAAAAGTTTGAGAGCCTGAAGCATGATATTTGCTCTTTTCTCTTCTTTGGTCGGTTTTGCCATAGCCTGTCCGTTGTTTGTTATTTACTTGTAATGATAATAGTATAGCAAATTATTGTTGTATAGTTATTACCCGAAAAACCTTTTGATCAAATGAAAGAGAATCCTGAAAATCCAGATAAGCAGATAGACCGCCAGTGTCAGATAGAGCGGATGCCACAAACCAAGTGGACTGGTCTGCAATGCTTCAAGGTGGCGGATCGGATGATCCAGCCACGCTTTAAAGTGAAGTGTCAGAGCCAGGAAAAGGAAAAGCCCTGTAAAAATGATAAGTTCCCGTCGAAGCTCTTGCATGAAAGGATTACATCAATCCTCTCATCATCAACTGCCAATACATCGGTTTGAGCATATAGAGGTCAAACACCCACCATATCCATCTAGGTTTGGATGGATCAAGAGGAAATGACGGCGCCGGACCGTCGTAATTGAACTCAGCCAGCATAATTTTTCCGTACTGTGTTTTGAGAGGACAAACGGTATAGCCGTCAAATTTTGCCGTAAGCTCTTTCCCTTCCATTGCAGCGACCAGATTGTCCTGCAGTACCGGACCGTGGTGTCTTGCGGAACCGCCTGTTTTACCTTTTGGAATACCCAGAATATCACCTATACCGAAAATATTTTTGTATCTTCTGTGCTGCAGTGTATATTTATCTACTTCAAGCCAGCCTTTACCGGTACCTTTTTGCCAGCCAAGCGGTGAGTTCGCTACTGCATCGACCGGTTTCATCGGCGGTACTACATGGATAAAATCGTAAGGCATCTCTACCGACTCGGTTTTTTTGATCTCATCATACTCTTCGAGATCCGGATCCCATTTCCCTTTGACACTGTAAGTGTGCTCAAAAGTAGCCACTTTTTTGTCCGCATCGATTTTTCGCAGAACATGGTTCCATTTGTCGGTGATATTGCCGTACATAGGGGTGATTTCATCGACAAGGGTTTTGTTATAGGAAGGAATACCGAAAAGTTTTGCACCCTTTTTACAAAAAGAGGATTTTACATTCATATGCACATCTTTGCCGCCAAGCGGACTGTTTCCACGCAGTGCATCGTCACTCAGGTAGAGAATTTTCTGTGGCGCACCACCGCATTTGATCGGTGTATCCGGCTGTGTATAGATAGCATTGACCGGATTTTCAGGGCTTGCTTTCTCTGCCGCAGCACGCAGTTTTTTAAACCACTCCCATGTTGCGGTACCACCTTTGGCTGTTCCGGCAACCGGATTGTTCAAATATACGCTGGAAATTCCTTTTTGCCCTACCAGATCGGGTGTCATACCTTCAATTCTCTCGTAATCATACTGCAAACCGGTTGCGACAACCAAAAAGTCATAGCCTATTTCACCATGTTTTGCTGTGACCACTTTATTGCTGTCAGGATTAAACTCTGTCACACTGTCTTTGATCCATTTTACACCGGAAGGCATCAAATCGGCATTTTTCTTTTTAATATCGTCTTCTGTATAAAGACCTGCCGCCATAAATACCTGACCGGGCTGATAGAGATGAATCTCATTAGGTGCGATCAAAACGATTTCCGCATTACTTGCCGCACGCCTGAGCCTTGCCGCCGCCATGATACCGCCGGCGCCTCCTCCGACAATAACGATTTTGGCTTTTTTATCTGTACCGGCATTTAAGTCCGTCGCTGCACTTGCAGGCGTACTTCCCAGCATGGTTGCTGAAGCGCCAACACCCATCAGTTTCAGTGCATCACGACGACTCAATCCTTCGGATTTGAGAAGTTCTCTGAGCACCTCTTCACTGTGTGAAAGTTTTTTCTTGTCCATCATAGCTCCTGTATAGTTGAAAGTAATAAATTATAGTATATTTTACATACAAATGAAAAAATATAACTATGAGAATGACGAAAAAACGATGATTTATGGTAGTTATGTAACAGATAATGTAGAATTATAATAAAAACCGGGCGATAAAATTTGCCCGGTTTCATGAAGTGGTGTGTCTGTTTACTGCGCTTTGTGACAAAACCACCAGTCGAAACAATCGTAGTTTTCCGTACGTGCTTTGGCGGTTTCCTCATCTGTCGCCGGCGGGATAATGACATGATCTTTGATCAATTCATTTTCCGGCCAGTTTGCAGGTGTCGCAACACCCTCACTGTCACTTTTTTGCAACGCTTTAACCGCTCTGACAATTTCGGAAATATTTCTGCCAATCTCCTGCGGATAATAAAGAATGGTTCTGGTCACTCCGTCAGGATCGATGATAAATACTGCTCTGACCGTGTTACTTCCTTTTGCAGGATGCAACATGCCGAGTTCTTCAGCAATTTTGTCATTTCCCGCAATAATCGGGAAAGTGATTTCGACATCGAGTTTCTCTTTGATCCACTCGACCCATTTGATATGGCTGAAAACCTGATCTACAGACATACCCACCAGCTGACAATCCAACGCGTCAAAATCTGCTTTATGTTTCTGGAACGAAACAAACTCTGTCGTACACACCGGGGTAAAATCCGCCGGATGTGAAAAGAGTACTGTCCACTTTCCCTTTAAATCACCCGGGAGGGACATCGCCCCGTGGGTCGTCTGAACTTGTAACTCCGGAAACTTTTCACCTAACATCGGCATAGACATTTTATACCTCCTATACAGTAAGATTGAGTATACGTTCTGCGCTTTTCAAATCATCTGCAGAGACAACTTTGTCGTTTTTGGAAAACTCTTTTGCGATATTCGCCAGCACATATACCAACGTTCCGACTATCTCAGCCGCTTTGTTCTCCAGTTCCACTTCAAGCGCATACAGCGGCGGTAATGTTTTCATGTGATCCAGCACATCCTGCAGTGCAAGTTCCTCTTCCAGATCTTTAAACTTTTGCATTGACTCTCTGAATGCTTTGGTCAATGGAAGATCACTGTACCAGATTACATCTCTGCCATTATACTTCGCATTGGCTTCACCGATGAGAAGAAGATCATGAAATTTCTGATCGATCACATCGCTGATCTCTTTGACTTTCTCTTTGCTTATCTGTAAACCGGTTGCTTTTTTAAAAAGTGCTTCTATTTTATGTGCTCCAACTACTGCCATATTCTGACTCCTTTTTATTATTATTTATTTTCTTCTTTGAGCAATTTTTTTGCTCCGACACCCAGTGTCACCAGTGCCACACCGTCAAAAAAGAGACTGACAGCAGCATAGAGACCTACCCAGAAAACAGAACTTATCGGCCAGCCTATCATAATCAAAACCGCCAGTACGATAGAAATCAACGCATTGACAATCAAAATCCACCAGCCGCTATTGGGTTTATAATCCATTGCAAAGCCGAAACTGGAGTAGGCATCTACCAGTAAATAGGCTGCCAGCAACAATCCAATTGCTGCGATACCTTCCATAGGATAGACGAAAAACAATACACCGACAATCAGTGACAACACCGGCTTCAACCAGGCGCTGAACGATTTACGATAGGTTTTATAGGTAATATACCCCTGTACTGCCGCGCTGACCAGAAAGAGCCAGCCCAGAAACGTTACCACGACCAGAGACATGACAGTGGGTGCAAATACACCGACTACACCCACTATCAGCATTAGCACACCGGCGATTATCGTCTGTGTACTGAACTTCTTCAGGGTCTCTTTGTCAAAGACCATATTTACGAACATCATCATCTATCCTTTACATCTTCTCTTTAAAAGACTTCAATTTTTCGATCAATTCATCAAACAATTTTTCCGCTTTGTTTTTCCCTTTGATCTCTTTTTCTGTCTTTTCAATCGCTTTTTCAAGTGCTTTGTAGGTTACGTCACTTTTACTGGTATAGCCCAGTGCTTTGGCTTTTTCCAGCTCCGTTTGCGCCTGTGCAAGGT
>JALWRO010000293.1 GCA_027080605.1 Campylobacterales bacterium | reverse complement strand
TTCTTTCCAGTATCATGAACACACTCCAGCCGGCAAAAATCAAGTTTCAGACAGGCAGCGCCATCCTGACCAAAAAGAGTAAAGCGTTACTCGATAAAGTAGCAAAAATCATCCAGGAACATCCGGAATACCACTACATCGTACAAGGACACACCGACTCCAAAGGGAACGAAGAATTCAACCTCAAACTCAGTCAAAACCGCGCAAAAAGCGTCGCAGACTACCTCATCTCTCAGGGCGTCGATGCATCACTCCTGAGCTACGAAGGCTACGGCTCCTCCCAACCCGTTGCAGACAACGCAACACCCGAAGGACGCATGAAAAACCGCCGCGTCGTCTTTAAAATAGTAGACGAAACGAAATAACACACAGGGAAGCCATTGGCTTCCCACAACTTCATTCATTTCAGTCTCACCAATTCAGTCCTATTTCCACACTCAGAATATTCCCTCCGCTAAAATCATTACCAAATTTGCTATAATCACTTTATGAAAGAAAAAGTACTACTACTGCACGGCTGGGGCGGGAGTGATTATCCGCACTGGCAAAGTTGGCTGGCGGGTGAGATTGCCAAAGATTACGGGTGTGTCTGTTTCCCGTTGCTGGACAATCCCCACTTTCCTTCCAAAAACCGTCAGATGCGTCAGGTCAAAGGATTTTTGGAAGAGTTCAAGCCCCACACCGTTATTTGCCACTCTCTGGCGAATGTCATCTGGTTTCATCTTTGCAATGCAAAAGTTATCCCGACGGTAGAGCGTCTGCTGCTGGTGTCACCGCCTTCGCCGCAGTGCGATATTGAAAATATACGCAAATTTTTTCCGTATGCGTTTCCCAAAAACCTGCATGCCAAAGAAGCGATGTTAGTCACCTCCACCGACGATCCCTACCTCACTACGCAGGAGGCAAGTGAATTGCAAATGGCACTCGGTATTCCCATGAAGGTACTTGAAAATGCCGGGCATATTAACGAAAAAAGCGGTTACGGCTCCTGGTCGTGGGTACTGGAGTGGGTAAAGTCAAAATAGTTGCATCCCTGTTGACCTTTTTATGTTATACTATTCACAGCAAAGGAATTTTTACATCATGAACACCATAGTCAACCACTTCTCCCATACCGAAGAGCACTGGAATGCGCTGACACACGGTATCGGTCTGGCGCTGAGTATCGCCGCACTTGCGTTACTCGTCGTTTTCGCCTCTCTCAACGGCAACGCACTTAAAATCACAGCCGCCGCCATTTACGGTGCGACGCTCGTCCTGCTTTACGGCAGTTCCACCCTCTATCACGCCGTGACGCATATTTCCTGGAAACGTCTTTTTCAAAAGTTCGACCACAGTGCCATCTATCTGCTCATTGCAGGCAGTTATACACCGGTCATGCTTCTTGCCGTCGGCGGTAGCGAAGGGTGGACTATTTTCGGTGTGGAATGGGGAGTGGTGGCAATCGGCATTGCGCTGAAGTTTCTTTTTCCCGGACGTTTCGAGATCTTTTCACTCATCGCCTATGTCACCATGGGCTGGCTAATTGTCCTGGTATTTGAGTCATTTCGCAGCCACATTGACCCGGCAGGTTTCTGGCTGATGGTCGCAGGTGGTCTTGCCTATACGGGCGGTGTCATCTTTTATGTCAAAGACAACATCCGCTATTTTCACACTATCTGGCACCTTTTTGTACTGGCAGGCTCCATTCTCCATTTTCTGGCAATTTTTCTCTATGTGATCTGAAACCTACTGCCCTCTTTTGAAGTGCGGGTTCAGTTTCAACAGCACCAGATCGGCGACGATATTCCCCACCAGCGTCAAAAACGCGGAGATAATCAAAATGCCCATTATCACCGGATAATCCCGGCTCATCGCGCTCTGATAAAAGAGCAGTCCCATCCCGTTGATGGAGAAGATAGATTCCAGAATAACACTGCCGCCGATGAGTCCCGGCAGAGAAAGTCCGAGCATCGTGACGATAGGTGGAGAGAGGTTGGGCAATATATAGCGTCGTAAAATAGTCCGGTCACCGATGCCTCTCGCTTTGGCAAAAAAGATATAGTCGCTTTTCAAAATATCGATCGTCAAACTGCGTACATACATGAGCAGACTGCCGATACCTCCAAAAACGATCACAAAGATCGGTAGTACGAGATGCCACGCTTCATCCAGCAACTTCGCCACACCCTCTTTTGGTTCGATCGAATGCAAACCGGAGATCGGAAACCAGCCCAGTTTTACGGAAAAGAATATAATCAGCAAAAGCGCGAGATAAAAAGAAGGTACCGCGTAACTGACCAGTGAAAAACGCTTCAGCATTCTGTCAAACAGACTATCCTGTTTCATCGCGGCTTTGATCCCCAGATAGAGTGAAATCACAAAAACAAACACCATCGAGATGAGATTGATCGTCAATGTGATGGGAATACGTGAGAGAATCTCCTCCTTCACCGCTTTGCCGCTGGCAAATGAGATACCGAAATCAAGATGCAACAATGCCCATATCCACGAAAAAAACTGTACATAGAGCGGTTTGTCGAGTCCATAGACCGCCTTGAGATGTTCGATGGACTCTTTGGTGATATTTGGGTTGAGCTCGCCGCTCGCGAAAAAAGAGTTCGGCGCGGCGTGTATCGCGACAAACGAAATCAGCGCGATAATAAAGAGCATCAACCCGACATAGAGGAGCTTTTGAAGAAAGAGCTTCATGAACTATCTGTTTCGCTGATCCCAGCTCAAAACCGTCCTGCCGTTTTCATCTTTTTCAACCGCGCCCATACCCATAATATGATAACCGGCGTCAACATAGTGTACTTCACCCGTCACACCACTGGAGAGATCGCTGAGCAGATACATACCGCTGTTACCCACCTCTTCGATGGTGACATTTTTCTTAAGTGGTGCGTTGATTTCATTCCAGTGGAGAATATTTTTAAAATCCCCGATACCGCTTGCCGCCAGTGTTTTGATCGGACCCGCACTTACCGCGTTGACACGGATACCCTTACCGCCGAGATCAACCGCAAGATAACGCACACTTGCTTCTAATGCCGCTTTCGCCACACCCATTACATTGTAGTGCGGAATATATTTCGGTCCACCCAGATAGGAAAGTGTCACAATCGACCCGCCTTCGTTCATAACTGGCAGACACGCACGT
>JALWRO010000292.1 GCA_027080605.1 Campylobacterales bacterium | reverse complement strand
TCATAAATGTCGTGTCCAAATACTCTCTGGCATACCCCACCGCCCCTGCGGTACCGTAGTCGTCATCCGGCAAAGCGTAGGTAATTTTAACACCCCACTTCCCGCCGTTGCCAAAATGCTCCTGAATCACTTCGGGTTTAAAATAGAGCAGTATGACGATCTCGTCAATACCGCTTCGCCGCAGTTTGTTGACAATATGTTCCATCATAGGAATATTTAAAATGGGCAGCATCGGTTTGGGTACAGAGTTTGTCAGGGGCTGGATACGTGTTCCAAAACCGCCTGCCATCAATACCGCTTTGATTTTCCGCGATCTGTGGGGTGGCATAATTTCTCCTCTTTTAGTTGTTGTTCTCTTTTTTTAGTTCTCTTCGATTCCTTCAAGCTCCAGCAAAGAGTTGTGTGAACCGTACTCGTTGGCTACTTTCGGCGCATGGGGATCATGTACCCACTCCTCTCCGTCAATGAGATACTTGAATTCATAGTTCCGTCCCAGAAGCAACTGTTTACGTTTGTAAAAAGTCCCGTCTTTTTTACGACGCATCTCTTCCGGTTTCCAGTCGTTCCAGTCTCCTGCTACAGCCACTGATTCCACATCACCGTGCGGTTCAAATGTGAAAGTCACCCATGCCTTTACACCTTTAGGATTGATTTCTATCATCACTTTTCCTTATAAAGTTTTTTGTTATTATAGCTTTTATACGGTGACAAAGCACCGAACTTTCAGGACTAAACTATCTTTTTAAACTCTTTTAACAGTCTGACACTCTCCCTTGCCATCTGCAACGCTTCATCGGTCTGCACAACGGCGATTTTCACCTTGCTCTGTGGACTGTGCACCATTTGCGCACCTTTTGTGAAAGCACGGTTTTTCACTTCGTCCAGCACCAGCCCGAGGTGGGACATCTCTGCACAGACCCGTTCCCTCACTTCTGCGCTGTGTTCTCCGATACCCCCGGCAAAAACAACCGCATCCACACTACCCAAAATCGCCATATAGGCTCCGATATATTTTCGAATCCGGTAGCAGAAGATCTCGAAAGCCAGCGCCGCTTTTGCATCTCCCTGTGCTTTTCGTGCCAGAATTTCACGCATGTCGTTGGTATGACAAAGCCCTTTGAGTCCGCTTTCATGATTGAGCAACCGATCCAGCACCGCCGCATCCAGACTCTTCTCTTCCAGCAGATAGAGCAAAATTCCCGCATCGACATCTCCGGGGCGTGTTCCCATCACCAGCCCTTCCAGCGGTGTAAATCCCATCGACGTATCGACACTTTTCCCCGCTTTGATCGCTGTTACACTGGCACCGTTTCCAAGATGGAGCGTAATCAGATTGCTCTGCGTTGTCTCTTTCCCCAGCAACTTAGCCGCCTCGTCCCGCAAATAGTGGTGCGAAAGTCCGTGAAAACCGTAACGACGAATATCGAGTTCAAGGGACATCGCCTCCGGCAATGCATATCGATACGCAACCTCCGGCATACTCTGATGAAACGCCGTATCAAACAGTGCAATCTGCGGCGTGCCGGGAGAGAGCTTTATGAGCGTTTTGATCCCTTCGAGATTGGCAGGATTGTGTAAAGGAGCAAGCGGGATCAGGGATTTGATCGTCTCCAGCACTTCCCGGTCGATCAGCGTCGGTGCAGTAAATTTCGCTCCGCCATGCACCACACGGTGCGCACAGCCTGCCAGATCGGAAAACGATTTGAGATATCCGTGTCCCCGCAACTGCCCAAGCACCAGTTGCAACGCGGTGTGATGGTCTGCAATGTGTGTCAGAACCACCTCTTTTCCTTCATGAAAGAGTGTCACCGCCCCCTCTTTTTCACCGATACGCTCTGCCATGCCGGAGACAATTTCACAGATACCATCACGAATATCATACAAGGTATATTTCAAAGAGGAGCTGCCTGAGTTGAGCACAAAGAGTTTCATGACGACTGTTTCTCCTTCTCCATCGCCGCCTGAACCGCGGCTATTGCGATCGTATGAACGACATCTTCCACCAAACAACCGCGGCTCAGATCATTGACCGGTTTGCGGATACCCTGCAAAATCGGACCGATCGCGATAGCACCGGCACTGCGCTGTACCGCTTTGTAGGTATTGTTTCCGGTATTGAGATCGGGAAAGATAAACACCGTCGCCTGTCCGGCAACTTTGCTTCCGGGCATCTTCTCCGCAGCAACGTTGGGGTCGATAGCGGCATCGTACTGCATGGGACCTTCGATCAGCAGTTCAGGCGCTCTCTGTTTCGCCAGCTCCGTCGCGCGGCGCACTTTCTCCACATCCGCGCCCACTCCGGAATCACCGCTGGAATAGGAGAGCATCGCCACCCGCGGTACGATTCCGAAAGCCTCTGCCGTGTGCGCAGACTGAATCGCAATCTCCGCCAGTTCTTCGGCATCGGGGTCTGGATTGACCGCACAGTCGCCGTACACCAGCACCCTGTCACGCAGCAGCATGAAAAAGACACTGGAGATAATCTTCGCCCCCGGCGCCATTTTGATAATCTCAAAAGCGGGTTTGATCGTTTCGCGTGTGGTATGGGTAGCCCCGCTGACAAGTGCATCTGCATATCCCAGATAAACCATCATCGTCGCAAAATAACTGACCCGGCTCATCATCTCTTTTGCCATCGGGCGGATGATCCCTTTGTGTTTGCGCAGTTGGTAAAATGTCTCGACAAATCTATCCATATCCGGAAAATTCTCCGGATCGACGATGCGCGCTTTTGAGAGATCCAGCCCCAGCAGACCGGCACGCTGGGCAATCTTTTCCGGGTTTCCCAGCAGCGTGATTTTGCACAGTTTACGACGAAGCACAATCTCCGCAGCCCGAAGTACCCGTTCGTCATCACTCTCCGGCAGCAGTACGTCACTGCCTGAACGACGCGCTTTCTCATACAGCATATAGGTAAACCGCACCGGTGTCATACTCTCCGGACGGGGCAGTGTCAGACGTTTTTTAATGATTTCCAGATCAATATGTTCACTGAAAAGCCCCTCAGCAAGAGAGATTTTCCGTTCACTTTTGAGCGTGATTTCCGGCTGTACCGACTGCACTTTCAAAGCCGCTGTCTGGGTATCTTCAGGAAGTCCGATCATCGGCAGTGCGGGAAAATCAACACCCGAAAGCAACTGCATGATACTCTCGGCGGGAACCAGACCGCCGGTCAGAAGCATACCTGCAATCGAAGGATTTTTTCGTGACAGATTCGCCCACCAGGTTCCTACCAGAATATCTGAACGATCCCCCGGCACGATGATCAGATCACCCTCTTTCAGATAGTGCAGATAGTGCTCCAGTGTCATCGCCCCGACGATACTCTGTGCTACGGAACGATCCAGCATCTTTTCATCTTTGGAAATCAGTGTCGCACCTGTCTGCTCCATGATCTCGGCAATCGTAGGCTGGTTGAGTTCCTCCACTTCCGGCAACACAAAAAGCGGCGCTTCCGTCCGGACTCTTTTGTGTGACGCTTCAAGCAGTGAGGGATCAAGACGATTGACTACAAATGAGAGCAGTTGCAGGTGATGTTTGGAAAAGGTGCGTTCCAGCAGTTTGAGATGTTGTGCGAGCGTGTCCAGATTTTCTGTTTGACGGGCATTGACAATGGCGATCAGCGGTATTGACAGACTGGCGGCGATCTCCAGATCTATGTCAAAATCGAGTACCTGCTCAAAATCGAAATCATCTTCTATGCCCTCGCACAAAATCACATCGTACGCTTCTTCAAGCGTATGGTAGCGTTCCAAAATGCGTTCATAGACTTCATGAAGACGATCTTCGGCAATCAACTTTTGCACTTCGTCAATATGCAGTCCATAGGCACTCTCTACAGGCTGTCTGAGTTTAAAGTAGTGTTTAAAAAAGTCGATATCACGCTCTTCTTCCACAGGCTTTGTAATAATCGGCTTGAAGTAGGCGACATCGGCTACTTCCCGTTTGAGCATCGCCATCAACCCCAGCGCGACAATCCTCGTTCCGGATCGTCTGGCATCGCTGTAGAGGAAGATAGCGTTGCTTTGCATGGTTTATCTCCCCAGCTCTTTTTCGAGCCGAACGATATCTTGCAGTGTTTTAAGCACACTGTCGGGATTGAGGCTGATGGAGTCAATACCCAGTTTTACCAAAAACTCCGCCACTTCGGGATAATCCGAAGGTGCCTGTCCGCAGATACCGCTGTGTCGTTTGTTGCGTCTGGCGCCTTCGACCGCCAGTTCGATCATCTTCATGACACCCGGATCCCGTTCATCGTAGTCAAATGCCACGATCTCGCTGTCACGATCGACACCGAGTGTCAGCTGTGTCAAGTCATTGGAACCGATACTGAAACCGTCAAAGATTTCGCTGAAGGCATCGATCTGGATGACATTGTTCGGGATTTCACACATAACATAAATCTGCAATCCCTTTTCACCCTGTTTAAGTCCATATTTTGCCATGGTTTCCAGTACACGTTTACCTTCGTCCACACGGCGGCAGAAAGGAATCATCAAAATCACATTGTCAAACCCCATCTCTTCACGCACCCGTTTCATCGCTTTGCACTCCAGCGCAAATCCCTCTTCATAGGCAGGATTGGCATAGCGTGCCGCACCTCGGAAGCCGATCATCGGATTGTCTTCCACCGGTTCGAAAAACTTTCCGCCCAGCAGTGTGGCGTATTCGTTGGTTTTAAAATCACTCATACGCACGACACACGGTTTTGGATACACCGTCGCGGCAATCGTCGCAACCCCTTCGGAGAGGGTTTTGACAAAGAAATCCTCCATTGTGTCATATGCCTCGCTGAGTTCCTCCAGCGCTTTACGTGTCTGATCGTCGACCTTCTCCGGGTGACGCAGCGCCATCGGATGGGCTTTGATATATTCGTTGATGATAAACTCCATCCGCGCCAGTCCAATACCATCCACCGGAAGCGATGCCAGCGAAAAGGCGATATCCGGATTTCCCAGATTCATCATGATCTCTGTTTTGGTCTTCGGCAACTGCGAAAGGTCTGTTTCAATCACTTCAAAATCGAGTTTGCCTTCATAGACATATCCGGTCTCACCCTCAGCACAACTGACCGTGACTTCCTGACCATCCTTAAGTACTTCCGTCGCGTTGTCCGCACCGACAACAGCGGGAATACCCAGTTCACGGGAGACAATCGCCGCATGGCAGGTACGCCCTCCCCGGTTGGTGACGATCGCCGCCGCAGTCTTCATGACAGGTTCCCAGTCCGGTGTTGTGGTATCCGCTACCAGCACTTCACCCGGCTTGAAATCGCTCAGGTGTTTGACATCGGTGATAATATGCACCTTCCCCTGTCCGATCTTCGTACCGACTGCCCGTCCGGTTGCCAGAACTTTGCCTTTTGTTTTCAGGTGGTACATTTTCAGGACATTGCCCTTTTTCTGTGACTCGACGGTTTCCGGTCGTGCCTGCACCATGTAGAGGTGTCCATCCACACCGTCTTTCGCCCACTCCATATCCATCGGCTTGTGATAACCCGCTTTTTCGGAGTAGTGGTTCTCTACTTTGATCGCATAATCTGCCAGTACCATGACATCATCATCGGTAATACAAAAGTGCTTGCGTTCTGCATCACTTGTTTCGATGTTTTTGGTATATTCGACCGCAATATTGTCCGTATTGAGCACATCGGTAAAGACCATTTTCAAACGTTTTTTCCCCAGTCGCCGCTTCAGCACTGTACGGGCACCTTTGTTGAAAGTCGGTTTGTGCACGTAAAAACTGTCCGGATCAATTGTTCCCTGTACGACATTTTCACCCAGTCCCCATGCTGCGTTGATAAATACGACATCTTTGAACCCTGTCTCCGTATCGAGACTGAACATCACCCCGCTCGCGCCAATGTCGGAGCGTACCATCTTCATGACGACAACAGAGAGATAGACTTTGAAATAGTCAAACCCGTTGTCGTATTTATAGTGAATGGAGCGATCTGTAAAGTTAGAAGCCAGACAGCGCTTATACGCATCCAGCAACGCTTCATCGGAGGTAATATTCAGGTAGGTATCGTTCTGTCCGGCAAATGAGGCTTCGGGGGAATCTTCCGCCGTTGCCGAAGAACGTACCGCCAGCGAAAGCCCTTCGCCGTACTCTTTTTTCAGCGCGTCATAACCGGACAAAATTTCGGCTTTCAAGTCAGCCGGCAATTCACACTCATAGATAATCTGACGACATGCCGCGCCTCTCTCCTGAAGCATTTTGACATCGTCAGGCTGGAGATCGTCAAGCTGTTCATGAAGCTTCTTCCATGCATCGTTGTAGTCCAGGATATACTTATATGCCGAAGCAGTCACTGCAAATCCGTCAGGAACACGTACCCCTTCCGCCGTGAGATTTTGAAACATCTCACCCAGGGAAGCATTTTTGCCACCCACTTCCGTAACATCTTCTATTCCTATCTCTTTAAACCATTTTACATATTTACTACTCATAGTAATCTCCACTCGGTCAACGACCGCTATTTTGTGTCACATTTGGATGCAGATGCTTTGATACTGTGCAGACGATTGAGAATGTGTTCAAATTCACTCAAATTCTCTTCACACTCTTTTTTGAGTTTATCACGTTTCTCCTCGACATACTGAATCTGTCTGTCTACATCTGTCAGGTCGATTTTGCAGTTATTCGCCGCATCACGCTCTTTTTCAAGTACCCAGTCCATCGCTTTTTTGAAAAATTCTACCATTGCTGATCCTTATAATTGTATTGTAAAGTTTTAGATAGTGAAATTGTAACAGAATTTGAAAGTGTTGTATGTTAGTTAACAGACAGTGTAGAGGAAAAAGATCCGGATTAAATCCAGATCTTCTCTTTCTCTTTGATGATATGCGCTTTTTTATTCATCTTTTCATGAATCACTTTTTGGAAAACAAGCTGTTTCTCTTTTTCTCCGTGAATGAGAAAAACATTTCCGAGATGGTCAAAGTCATTCATCCACTCCAGTAATCCGTTTTGATCTGCATGAGCAGAGAAACCGTTGATTGTATAGATACGGGCATTGACTTTTACCTCTTCATGATAGAGTTTAAGCATTTTTTTACCTTCAACAATTGCCCTGCCCAAAGTTCCTCTTGCCTGATAACCGACAAACAAAACAGCATTTTTGGGGTTCCAGATACGGTTTTTAAAATGGTGTAAAATACGCCCGCCCGTACACATTCCGCTGCCCGCGATGATGATACAGCCGTTCTCTTCATTGATCTTTTTGGATTCATCAGTTTTCAGAGCATAATGCAAATAGGGAAATTCAAAAATCGTACCGTCTCGCTTGAGGTAGTCATTACACTGTTGACTCAACTCTTCATGATATTTATTGTAGAGGTTGGTCGCACGTATTGCCATCGGCGAATCCAGATAGACTTTGCAAAGCGGTAGTTCCTTGTTGTCGTACATCTGTTTGAGCAGACACAAAATCTCCTGCGTACGTTCTATGGCAAACGAAGGGATCAATACATTTCCCTGGGAAAGCAGCGTATCTACGATCACCTGTTTAAACTCCGCCACACTATCTTTAATACCTTTGTGGTTGCGATCTCCGTATGTGGACTCGATGTAGAGCGTATCGGCTCTTTTGACCGGTACCGGATCGGGCATGACCATATCGTTGTGATTGCCTAGATCGCCGCTGAATACAATTGTCTTTGGTTGCCCTTTTTCGATATAATCGATCTGAATCGTTGCAGAATCAAGAATATGCCCGGCATCACGAAAGATTGCCGTTGCGTTTTTACTGAGTCTGATCTCTTCGTTGTAACTGACATAAGTGCTCGGCAAATCATACACCGATTCCACATCTTCGACTGTATAGAGCGGTTTGGCAACTTTGTCCTCTTCCCCGCGTCTTTGCGCTTTTCGAAAATTGGTACGATACTCCTCTTCCATCAGATGGGCTGCATCCAGCAGTACCACTTCCGCCAGATCAAAAGTCGAACGCAGGGTAATGATCCTCCCTGTAAATCCCTCTTTGACCAGTTTGGGAATCCGACCGACATGATCGAGATGCGCATGGGTCACAAGCAACATGTCGATTTCAGAAGGATCAAAAGCAAAGGGTTTGAAATTTTCATGTTCATGTTCGCCCTGAAACATCCCGCAGTCAACCATAATTTTTTCACCTGTTTCCAGATGCAACACATGACAGGAACCCGTCACGACCTCAGCCGCGCCGTAAGATTGTAAAAACGCCATTGAATATCCTTTATTGATTGGTATTTCGGTTAAGCATGACCCAGTGAAAGAACATGATTTGCGCAAAAAAAGGTGCAAATATATTGATAACCGGTATAAAATTGAGCAGAGACGCAATCAGCGCGATACCCCACAGTACAAATTGATGGACAGAGAGCTTTTGAACCTCTTCTTTAGGTGCATAGAGTGACGCGGCAGAGAGAAAATAGGCATTTTTAATCAGCCATGCCCACAGTATCAACTGCACACCGACATTGACAAACGGCACAAAAAGCAGCGGGGAGAAGAGCAGCAAAAGCAAGAAAAAAACTCCTGTATCTCGCAGTGCCATGGGGAAGAATTTTACACGTTCCCCTTTTTCAACTAATGTTGCATCGGGATAATCCCGCTGTTGTAGATGTTTGAGGAAAGAGTGTCTCATCAACAAAACAGCCAGCGACAGCGAAGCGATAAAGAGGTTGTAAAACACCAGTGCCGCAAGCAGTGCCGCGACACCGGCTTGCAGTGTTTCAAACGGAAACCATGTCAATACACGGGAAACTTCACCATACACAAAGTCCCAGTTCATGAAGGCAAAGAGTGTCCATCCCAGAGCGATAAAAAGCAGAAGCAAAATGGAAAAAGTCGTATATTTTTCCTGCCGTACATAACGAAAAATCACTACGTTCAGCAAAGAGACAATCAAAGCGAAGGTGATAAGTACCGCTGCAAACCAGACAAAACCACCGATCAGAAAGGCACCGTTGGCTTTTAATATGCTAAAAGGTACCCAGCCGATCAACCTCTCTGCTATGCTGACTACCGGATCCCACAATAAAAGTGCTATTCCAAACCAGACAATTGCCAGAGGCAGTGCTGTAATCAACGCTGTTTTAAGGACATTCCAGCTGAGGGTATCCCGAATACTGCGCAAAACCACTTCCGATACTTTCATGATATTCTCCTTCACCGCAATAACCGTAATAGTAGTAAACGAATTATATCACACAGATATTTCCCTGTATGTCAGCCAACTAACAGAAAGTAAGACGCTGATTAGACTATAATTTTACTATAAGAGAAAAAAGGAGCGGTTATGTCTTACAAAGAGGAGATACAAGAGATGGTTCAAAAAATTCCAGCATCCGCCGACCCCAAAGAGGTGGAAGCACATGTCACAGAAATTTTAAACACACTTTATACCAAAGCACTGGCAGAGTCCAAAAAAACGGGACATTCAGTTGAGAGTATTACCTATGAAATACTGGAGGGGCTCGAAGAGGGTTTGAAAGGGCACGAGAAAGAGGAGATTGAAACGATTCTTCATAATGCTTCTGAAACCATTACCAACCTCATACACAGCTGCGCACAGGAGAGTATCTTCAGAAGCAACAAAAACCTCCAGGCTGCGACCGAAAAGCTGAAAGAAACCATCGCAGCCGAAAAAGCACATCTACTCGAATCGATGGAAGCATTCAAAGCATTTGCAACAGATCACAAACACCCGAAGCTGACACAAAAGCTTCATGAAACAGAAACAAAAGTGAAACATTTGCTGCAAACAGTCACAGACAAGATCAAAGAGCATCTGTAATCTCTGAGAAAAATGAAATAATCTGCACTATTTAGAAGCGATAAACATAAAAGTTGTTATCATAACAAAAACTTAAATAGAGGGGGGGGAATGTTCCGCCATGTCTTCTGATGATCCTTTTTATAAACAAACACTGAACACACTAAAACACAGTACACTTTTCAACCAACTCGACCCAAAAACGCTCGAGGGGTTGCTTGCAAAACTAAAACCTGTCCAGTGGAAGAAAGGAGAAACTATCGACAGCGAGATCGGTACCAAATATTGTCATATTATCATCGAAGGCAGACTGAAAGTCACCCATATCGACCCGGAAACAGGCAGAACCGTCGCCCCTTTTCTCCTTTCCAAAGGAGATATTTTCGATGTTTTCTCCCTGCTGGACGGAGAAGAACATATCGTCTTTCCTATTGCTATGGACAATGTCAGCGCTTTGTATCTCCCTCTCGAAGAGGCGAGACAATGCATTGCGGAGCATCCGGAATTTAACAAACAGTTTCTCCCCTATCTGGGTAATATGATGCGACAGATAGAACATTTCGGTATCAGTCAGATATTTGACGACACGATCACGAGACTTGCAAACCTCATTCTCAGACACACATATCCGGAGAAAGATCCTCACGACGGACACTGTGAAGTACGGCTCATCAACAACCTTTCTCATGAATCACTCGCGGAGATGATCGGATCGGTTCGTTCCGTCGTCAGTGCACAGATGCATAAACTCAAGGAGGAAGAGATTATCCTCAGTAAACGAGGTCATCTTGCCGTCAAAAACCTGGAAAAACTGATACAAAAGATCGACAAATTTCACTGTGTAGAAAACAAACCATCATCTTTATGAGACAAGGACAGACTGTGACAAAAGAGAATAGCCACTACAACGAAGCCGATGCCCTTTTACAAAATGCACCCCTGTTCAGAGGACTTGATGCACAAAGCAGGGAAGATATACTTTCACGTTGCCGGATCATCACCTGGAGAAGAAGTGAAGAGATTGATCATGAAGAGGGTATGAAATATTGCCACATCATACTCAAAGGGCGTTTGAAAATCACCCAGATAGACCCTGTCACCGGCAGAAGTATCGCCCCTTTTCTGCTCGCTCCCGGCGATATTTACGATGTTTTCACCCTGCTGGACGGGAAAGAGCATATTGTCTTTCCTATCGCCATGGACAATGTTACCGCACTTCGGGCACCGTTGGAACAGGCTCGGGAATGGATCGAGACCCATCCAAAATTTAACGAAGCTTTTTTACCCTATCTCGGCAATATGATGCGACATCTGGAAGCATTTGGAGAATCGATGGTTTTTGACGATACCGCAACACGTCTCGCCAAACTCATTCTCAAACACGCACTTCCCAAAACCGACGAATCTGACACACACTATCCTGTCAAACTCATCAACACCCTTTCTCATGAATCACTTGCCGAGATGATCGGTTCGGTTCGCTCCGTCGTCAGCACACAGATACAAAAACTTAAAAAAGAGGAAGTGATCCTCAGCACAAGGGGTCAGCTCGCCGTCAAAAATCTGGAACGGCTGTTACACAAAATAGACCGCCACCAAACCATCTAAGGACTATACCGATGCATACCAAAAAGAAAAAAACCTACACCATGAAAACAAGCCACAAAGTCGCCCTCTTTTTCGTCTACCTCATACTCTTTCTCGCCATATTCGGAATGATCGACTACTACGCTTACGATATTCTCAATCCCTGGATATTCATCGCTGCCAGTTTCGGCGCTGCACTCTGGGCAACTGCGGTACATGTCAAAAAACATACCAAAACCAAAGCAGATGAAATTGCACGCGAGATTGAAGAAATTCTCTGAAAATTGCCAAATATATAAAAATTTACTGAATTATTTGCTATACTTGATACCGTACCGGTAAATGAGGTCCCGATCATTGCTTCGGGTAGTTCAGTACACATACGCAAGGCATGCTCAGGATGATCGGCAAACTCATTATCGCTTCTCTCATTACCGGTTTGATCAGCGGCTTTTTTATTGCCGGGTATGAGTTGCTGATTACATTTGCTACCTATTTTATTTTTATGGGCGATCCCATACAGACCATTCCCACACTGCCAATGTGGTATATCTATCTGGTACCTACATTAGCGATCTTTTTTGTCAACTATATGGTAAGCAAAGATAAAAATATCCGCGAATACGGTGTCAATGAAATCGCCGAATCTATCGCCCAGAACAAAATGACCCTCTCACTCAAAACTCTTTTTCTCAAAGTGCTGGCTTCCACACTCTCCCTCTCCAGCGGTTTTCTGGCAGGTACAGAAGGACCGAGTGCCGGCATCGGTGCGATGATCGCCTACCACATTCACCGCCTCTTTCGGCTTCCGGAGATGCTTATCAAAATGATGATCAGTGTCGGTGCCAGCAGCGGTATTGCCGCGATTTTCGTCTCTCCGGTCACAGGTATGGCATTTGCCGTTGAAAATATCGCCTATCAGTTTTTAAAACAGTATATCGGCTATCTGATTCTGGCGTCGATGATCGCTTTT
>JALWRO010000291.1 GCA_027080605.1 Campylobacterales bacterium | reverse complement strand
TTTCTGGGATGTGCAGGTAGGTATCGGCTACGACAAAACAGACGATGCCGACCAAACCTGGGGCGTACTCGCCATCTCGGGACTGGCACCCTACTATTTCGAAACCAGAGCGGCACTCCTTGTCGGTGAAGACGGCAACATCGGGCTTCGCGTGGGACTGGAGTACGAAGCGCTTCTGACACAGCGACTCATTCTCACACCCAGCCTCGAGAGTGACTTCTACACCAAAGATACACCCGAAATGGCACTGGGCAAAGGACTCTCCAACATCACCGCCGGCGTGAGACTACGCTACGAAATCAGACGCGAATTCGCACCCTATATCGGCGTCGAGTGGAGCAAAAATTTCGGCAATACGAACGACTTTTCACCGCGGGATGAGACCTATGCGGTGGCGGGTGTGAGGTGGTGGTTTTGAAACTCGATGAAACAGTAGAACAGTGCCATCACCATTGAACATCTTACACACGCCTGCGGTATCCAGGAGATGAGGCTTTCAGCCTCACCGTAATCTATACTTTTCAGGTACCGCTAAAAGCATTATCTCCAAATTTTTTACTCAAAAATTCCCTGTTTTCCAAAAAATGGACATAAAGCTGTCCAACAGATATCATATACTTCCTGCATACAAAATCTGCCAAGGGGTATATTTCATGAAAAGCAGTTATGCAGATATTCGGGTACAAAAAAAGAAAAAAGATTTTTTTCAAACAGCTTCCAAAAACAGAGTTGTCAAGGATATGAAAAAAGAGTATTCGCTGACGCTTGAAGAAGCGGCGCTTTTTACGCTGATTTTTTCCTATATGCTTGATGACGGGAGATCATGTAACTTCGCAAAGATCAAAAATGATTTCAATCTGGACGATACAACCCATCTGAGATATTTGACTGTACTGAAAAAGCTAAAGAACAAGGGGCTTCTTGCTTTTGAACAAGCGTACAGAGGACGCAGAGAAAACAGGCTTATGCCGATTGTGGTTATAGACGCTATTATCTTTGACAAGTTGATTTTTGGTACGGACATCTTTGAAAATGTCAATTTTTCAGATATCTATTCACTGACTGAAGCGGTTGACGATTTGATTGACAAAAAAAATGAGAGCAAACTGAGTGAAAGCAGGTTTTTCGATGAGTTTAAAAGACTCTCCAAAAGAATAGATACAAAACAAAAATTTGCCAAACTCTTTGTAAAGTACACGCCGATAGAACAATTGATACTCTTTATCTGTATCAAAGAGTATTTCGAGGGTATGGTAGGAGAGCAAGCCTCCGCCATAGCGGGCAAACTGTTTGAAACACTTTCCCATAAATCACTCTTTTTAGAAAAAATACTCAAAGAAGAGTATGCTATTTTTCAAGACGACCTGGTAACGTTCGACTCATACTCGGAGTTTTTCGATACCAATGTAACTGTTATCCTGACCGATAAAAGTATTTCACTGCTGTTTGATACCCACAAGAGAAGTAACTTTATATTTCAGGCAAAGTACACCAAACACATCCCATGCAATACCCTGGACAAAACGCTGTTTTTAGACAAAAGTGTCGCCAAAGGTTTGGCACAAATCACCAATACAGCCAAACCAAAACAGTTTAAAAAAACCATCAAAAGGCTTAAAAAGGCAAACTTGTCCAGCGGACTGGTTTCACTCTTTTACGGGCATCCCGGTACCGGCAAAACCGCATCGGTTTATGAACTGGCAAAGAAAACCAAACGCGACATACTTCAGGTCGATCTCTCCGCCATTCAGAGCAAGTGGGTCGGAGAGAGCGAGAAGAACACCAGAGAGATTTTTAACGAATACAGACGCGCCAAAATAGCGCTTAAACACGAACCGATACTGCTTTTTAACGAAGCTGACGGACTGCTTTCAAAAAGACTGGATATTTCTAATCCCGTCGGACAAATGCACAACACCATGCAAAATATATTGCTTGAAGAGCTGGAAAATTTTGAGGGAATCTTCATAGCCACAACCAACCTCATAGACAACCTTGACGATGCCTTTTCCAGACGGTTCTTGCATAAGCTGGAGTTTCCAAAACCCGGCGCCAACGTCAAGAAAAAGATCTGGAGTGCAAAAATCCCACAACTGTCTGATGAGATAATAGAAAACCTGAGCCACTACGACCTCACCGGCGGACAGATAGAGAATATCGCCAAAAGGTATATGCTGGAAACCATACTCAACGACAAAGAACTCTCACTTCATGAACTGAAAGAATACTGTGAAACCGAGGTGGCATTCAAGCGTGAAGAGAGTGGGAAACGGGTAGGGTTTTGTGAAGGTTGATTTAAAACAAGATAAAAAATTAAATTTAACTTGATTTATTTTTATTATGATGCTAGACTTATAGTCATTTAAAATATTAAACTGAAACAACAGGTGGTTTCCTGATATTAAATCAAAATGAAGTTGTGTGATGTTTACAATAGGAGGATATCCAATGAGAGAAGATGGGATACTATATATAAATGTAGATAATGTATCTATAGTTTTTAACAAGGATGATAAGCAAAAGGTTATGAAACACTTTCCAGAACTTAATCAAAGTGATCTAAAGAGAGGATGGATATCGGATAAAAATCCTACAAATACATTATTTGGTTTTTATATATGTAGATACTTATCAAAAGAAAAAATAGCTGAAAATAAAAAATTTTTTAAAGATTACAAACAAGAAAACCTATACAACAATAATCAAGGAAATTATTCAGATGATGAGAGATTTAGTCCTGATTTTAGCAATCTACCATATTTTTATTATCAATATACCAAGAGTTTTCCAGATTACAATAAGCTATTAATCGAATATATAAGTAAAAATGAACTTTTTACTGACTGGGAAGGTGGCTGTTCACGTCTACCATGGGAACATTTGAGGTCTTTTGTCAAATGTTTAAGTGATGTACCTATAAAAAACTTAAAAAATATGTACTTATAGTTTTTAATAATACCAAGGAATATCAAATGGATGTTAAGAAAAAAGCAAAAGTGCCAATACTTTATTCGGAAAAAAACTTTTGGGAAAAAATAAAAAAACATTCTAAATCAGCAGGAAAATCAGTATTAGAGTCAGCGCTAAAAATGTATTATGTTTCCAAAGACCCAGATACACCATTGTGGGCTAAAAATACTATTTTAGGAACATTGGCATATTTTATATCC
>JALWRO010000290.1 GCA_027080605.1 Campylobacterales bacterium | reverse complement strand
CTCTCATTTTGTGCATTCCAGAGTGCGAGAAACTTACTTTCAAATTTTTCATACACCTCTTTGATTGTCTGAAGTATCCATTCTCTGTAAGCTGGATTGTCACTGACATGAAGATGGGAAATCCAGGCGTTGATGAGGTTGGCAATCAACGCACCGATGTCAAAACCGAACGGACCGAAAAAGGCAAATTCCGGATCGATGACATAGGTCTCTTTTTCGTTGATCATGATCGATCCGGTGTGCAGGTCGCCGTGGAGGAGGGCGTCGGTGTGTGTCATGAAGCTGTATTTGAGATCGAGGAGATTTTTGCGAAAATCCATCTGAACAAAGAGTGCTTTTGCTTCGGCGCTGTACGCTTCAGGTACTTCGTTGGTTTCATGATCCATATAGGCGAAGGTAAAGACGAAATCTTCTGTCAGTTTGCACAGTTCGGTGTTGTCGTTGAACTCTCTCATGAGATGGTGTTTTTCAGTACTGGAGAGGTACAGAGAGGAGGTGTAAAAAAGTGTCTTTGCCAGAAAATCGGCGATATGTTCACTGAAAAGCGGGTAAGTATTTTGGTCAATCAACCCTTTTCTCATGATGACATAATTGTTCAGATACTGCATGACGACGACACTCATCGTTTCATCGGCATAGTAGATTTTCGGGGCATATTCGGGAACGTTTCGGGCGTAACTCTGCAGTGCTCTGATCTCAAACGTCATACGCTCTCTGGAAAGGGCATACGCTTCACCGGCGCAGCGCAGATAGGGTACCGCTTGTTTGACGATCAGCGCTTTCTCCGGGTTTTCGGTGCTTTTGGCGATAAAGACATAGTTGACATTGCCGTCGCCGATCTCTTCGATCTTCAGGTCTGCCTGTCCGAAATAGTCCCTGATTTCGGGGATGGTGTAGAGAAACTGTTGCAGGTTGTCTGTTGTGAGGATGTAGTAGTCGTCCATCGTAAACCTTTTGTGTGGGATAGTCTGAACTTCCCGATGGGGTTCAGACGATTTTGGTTGCCAGTTGTTCGGGAAGCAGCCCGAGTGACTCTTCGACAAGTTTAGTGTTACCGTGTGTGATAAAGTCGTCTTCATATTCGAAACTGACCACATCTACTGCTTCATGAAGATTGTTTTGTGCCAGAAATTCACACAAAGCACTGCCGACACCGCCCATTTTCGCACTGTCACTGAAGACATACCATCGGCTGTATTTTGCGGCGAGCTGGGTTAAAAGTTTTGTGTCAAGCGGTTTGACAAAAACGAGATCGAGCAGACCGACTTCCTGATCGAGCAGTTTCATCGTCTCGTAAGCGCGTCCGACACCGGCGCCGTAGCCGATGAGTAAAATCTCCGAATCTGCCTCTTTTAAAAGATCTGCTTTGCCCAGTTCCATCGGTTTGCTTTTGTACGGCGTAGCGGTAAAGGCGCCGCGTGGATAGCGGAAGGCGCAGGGTGTTTGCATCTGGTGTGCAAAGGAGACGGCATGGTGCATACTTGCTTCGTCACGCGGTGCAAAGAGGGTCATGTTGGGAATGGCACGCAGGTAGGAGATGTCGAAAGCCCCCTGGTGTGTCTCTCCGTCTTCCCCGACGATGCCCGCACGATCGATGGCAAAAACAACCGGAAGCGCCATGATGCAAGCATCGTGAATCACCTGGTCGTAGGCGCGCTGTAAAAAGGTGGAGTAAATGGCGATGAAAGGTTTAAATCCCTCTTTTGCCATCGCACACATGGAGGTGACGGCATGCTGCTCTGCGATTGCCACATCCCAGAAGCGTTCAGGATAGGCTTTCATGAGCTCTTTGATACCTGTACCGCTTGGCATGGCAGCGGTGACACCGACTACTTTTTCATCTTTTTTCGCGACTTCGAGCAGGGCTTCCGCAAACATTTTGGTTGCGTTTTTGCAGCCGTTTTTGTTGAGCGGTTCACCGGTGTCGATGTCAAATTTACTAACTCCGTGCCAGTGTTCATAGTACCCCTCGGCAATCTCATATCCTTTGCCCTTGATTGTCTGTGCATGGATAATGACCGGGCGTTTCATATTTTTTGCGAGTGTATAGGCTTCGATCAGGGCTTCGAGATCGTGACCGTTGACCGGTCCGATGTACTCCAGTCCGAGCTCTTCGAAAAGTAGTCCCGGGGTAATCAGTTTTAGACTCTCATCAAACCGTTTGGCAATATAGGTCGCCCCCTCCGGCAGATGTTCGAGTATCTGTTTGGTTTGTTGTTTCAGCTTTTGGTAAAAATTTCCCGCCACTACCTGAGAAAGATAGTTGCTGATCGCTCCGATCGGTTTGGCGATGCTCATCTCATTGTCATTGAGGACAATGACTGCTGGAAGTTTGATGTCTCCGAGTTCGTTCATGGCTTCATAGACCATGCCCGCCGTCATGGAACCGTCGCCGATCAGCGCCACCGGCGTGCGATCCTCTTTTTTCAGTTTGATCGCTTTGGCTGCACCGGTTGCCAGTGAGATAGAGGTGGAACTGTGCCCGGCGATAAAATAGTCATAGGGCGATTCGGAAGGTTTGGTGTAGCCGCTGATGCCGCCGAACTGGCGGAGTGTATCGAACTTTTCCCATCTGTCTGTCAGGAGTTTGTGGGCGTATGATTGGTGTGAAACATCGAAAATAAATGGATCTTTGGTGACATCGAAAACATAGTGCATTGCAACGATCAGTTCCACGGAACCGAGTGTGCTGCTGAGGTGACCACCGTTTTTGCTGACAGTCTGAAGGATCTTTTCTCTGATTTTTGTGCATAGTGCATTCAGCTCATCTAACGTGTAATTTTTGATGTCCATTTAACTCTCTTTCTGCAGGAACTGCAGGGCTTGTCTGTAGCGCGTCAGTATTGTACCGTCAATGTTCTCATCCCCGCCCGTGAGTACAATACCGCCTTTTTGTATCGCTTCATCTGATTCAATTTTAATGAGACTTTCTTTAAAGTGGCTTGATATGGCGGCGAAGTCCTCTGGATTTACCCGGAGTGTGACTTCACTACTCTCCTGGATGTTTTTGAGCAGATATTCCGCAATTTCCACGGCAATTTTCGCCGAATTTTTTTCTACCTCTTTGAGGATCACTTTTTTGCCAGCAGCAGTGCTGTTTCGATCAGCTCCTCTTCGAGTTTTTCAAGTGTCTGGTCAAACTGGTGTCTCTTTTCGTCGAGTTGGGTGATGGAGCGGATATACTGGGATTTGAGGTTTTCG
>JALWRO010000289.1:7488-12476 GCA_027080605.1 Campylobacterales bacterium | reverse complement strand
CACGCCGCCAGCTTTGAGGCTGATGAGAAAGAGGTTACAGTCGTCGGACTTGAATTTTTGGATTGCTTCTTCGCGTTTGCGTGTCTGTCCGGTTAGCAAAGCATAGTTGATTTTTTTATGCTGCAACTCCGTTTCGATGATATCCAGCATGCTGGTAAACTGGGAAAAGAGCAAAATCTTTCGCCCCTCAGCGAGCAACTCTTCAAGCAGTTCAAAAAGGGTCTCTCTTTTGGCAGACTCTTTCACTTTTTTCGCTTCGCTGACGGAGAGCAGGGCGGGGTCGCAGCAAATCTGGCGCAGTTTCAGCAGGGCGTCGAGTATGGTGATGCGCGAACGGGCAAGTCCTTTGCTCTGGATCACTTCCGAGACTCTTTTTTCCATCGTCACACGGATATTTTCATACAGCAGCGCCTGTTTGGTGCCGAAGGTCACTTTCTGGACAATCTCCACTTTTTCGGGTAACTCTTCGAGTACATCCTCTTTGGTGCGACGGAGCATAAAGGGGGCGATTTTTCGTTTGAGCTGCTCCTGTCGTTTCATGTCATGCGCTTTTTCGATCGGGTTTTGGTAGTGCTGTTTGAAAAAGGAGAGGGTTCCCAGAAAACCGGGCATCAGAAAATCGAAAATCGACCAGAGTTCTGCGAGATGGTTCTCCATGGGCGTACCGCTGAGCGCAATCCTGTTTTCCGCACGGAAAGATTTGATCGCCTGTGTCATTTTTGCTTTGGGGTTTTTGATTTTTTGCGCTTCATCGAGGATGATATAGCCAAACTCCATCTGCCGGAACTTCTCCTGATCCCTGAGACAAAGCTGGTAAGTAGTGAGTAAAATGTCATATTTTTCGGCTTCGGCAAAGAGACCGGCGCGATCACTTCCGTAGAGGGCGAGGTAACTGAGATCGGGGGTAAACTTTTCGATTTCGCTTTTCCAGTTTCCGATGAGTGATGTCGGCATGACGATAAGTGTCGGTTTCTGTTGTTGCCCTGTGCTTTTCAGTTTTTGTAGAAAAGCAAGCGCCTGCAAGGTTTTACCAAGTCCCATATCGTCCGCGAGAATACCTCCGAAACGGTATTCATATAAAAAGTTGAGCCAGTTTAGTCCATGTTGCTGATAGTCACGAAGGGTTGCCTGAAGTGTCGGGGCGGGTGTTACCGGTTCGATACCCGAAAAGGAGCGGAGCTTTCGACTCAAGTTCGCCAGTTCCCTGCTGCCCTTCCAGCGAATATGTGCATCTTCAAAACCCTCCAGCAGGTGGGCGTCGTGTCGTTCCAGCCGTATGGTGTTCTCTGAGGCCCGGTCAAAAAGTTCAAAGACGGTTTGTAAAATCGGTTTGATTTTTTTGGAATCGGTGTGCAGCCAGGCGCCGTTTTCCAGTTTCAGGTTCAGTTTTGGCGGCAGTGCATCGGGAGAGTCAAACTCCTCCAGCAGGGTGGTGACCAGAGGTAGAAGCGCGATTTTCTGATCTTCCAGACGGATTTCATATGTCAGATCAAACCAGCTGTGCGTGGCACTCTCTTCGGTCTGAATAGTGATCTCATTCGGATGGACAAATTTAAAGTCAAACGACGGATCGATCTCGATAATCCAGCCGCGTTGTTGAAACAGTTCTGCCTGCTCTTCGAGGAAAAGGCGCCAGCGCTCGACGGCGACCTGCATATTCGGTTCTGCGACACTGTAAAAACGTGGCTGTTTCTCCTCCTCTATCCGTCTGAAACCGAGTGCTTCAAGTTCAGTTATGACCGATTTTTCCGTTTCGGTATCTCTGATAATTTTGATTAGTCCCTTTTTATCCTCTTTCATGAAGAAGGGTTTTTGCGGAATTGCCGCTATGGGATATCCGTCGTAGAGAAACGAGAGTTCGATATAGTGTACCGTATGACCGTTTTCGTGCATGAAATTGCGCAGTGAAAGATGCGGTACGGGTTTGACCGCGATCTCTTCACACTGAAACTCTTCAGGAATCGGCAGATCGATATCCGGGATGACGGTCATCGCCTGTTTCATGAAGTAGTCGATATCTTCTCGTTTTACCGGTGGCGCATCCATCATGAGGGAGAGGGTGTGTGCATCATATTCTGTGTCGATTTCATGAAGTGTGTCGGTTTTAGGATCGATGTAAAAGAGCGGTTTTGTCGGGAGTATGACACCGTTTGGGTCAAGGTTGGAAATGATTTTTTTTCGATCCTCATCTATCGTTTCCCAGTGAAACTGCGGTGAGATACGTTCATCGCTGAAACGTAACGGAGTGTTGTTTTGCCGAAAGTAACAGCGCCCTGTATGGAGCATCTTTTTGAGGGCAATAGTGCCAAGTTCACCCTCAAGGTGTATGCCGTACGGGTAAAATTGACGGCGCATTGGCTGGAGCAGCTTTAAAATCTCCATATCTTCGCCATCGAGATAGTGGTAACGATAGGGATCCTGAAAGAGGTTGCTCTCGTTGATCTGATACTCTTTACCGAATCCCCCTTTTTTCAGAGGTCTGGTTTTATAGAATGTCAACGGCGTGACAAGAGTGCCGTGTTGCTCAAAAAGGCGATAAAGCAGCAGCTCGTCACTCTGTTTTATATGTGGCGGAGAAGCAATTTTACGGTTAAATTTTCCAAGCCATTGCAACACCTCCTTTTGCGAAGAGGTAGTGGTATCCCGTTGCAAAGCGACGGCATAGAGCAAGGCAGCTACGACATGTTTACAGTTAAACGCCACCGGACAGCTACAGTCACCGACAATACTCTTTTTCCCGTTGGAAAGTGTCTGCACCATGATATGCTGATCATAAAGCCGCTCTCCGCTGCCGTAAACCGTAGCATCGATCTTCAGTACTTTGGGTGAAATAGGTGTGAGTTCACATGAAGCAACCATTCGTTTGTGAAAATAGGCAAGCCCTCTTTCAAAATAAACCGGTTCGCAGTTCTCTGCAATATCAGCCATGGTAAGGAGTAGTGAATTTTTTACATCATTTTTCAACTGTGACCTTTTCAATATTAGACATTATAGCGAAGCGAGCGTTTTATTGTTCTGAGACAGAGGTACCCTTAAGTCATATTTTTGCTACAATAGATTTCATGAAGTTCATCACTTATCTCATTTTAATCATCATTACTTTACTGGTATTTGGTTATTTCTTCCTCTTTACCGCCAACGGTAACAGGGTACTGGTACCGTTTATCAATGATTATCTGACGCATAAACTTCCCTCGCATTTAGAGGTGAAACTAGACTTTTTTCAGACAACTCCTTCGCATCTGAATGCGGTTTTGGTACTCAATAAAAGTGTGCATTTGCAACTGGATGGTCCGGTAGTTTGGCGTACACAGCAGTTCGACTTGCAGTGTCGTTTGCAGGGGAAAGATTTTCGGATCGGGGAGAATCTGTTCCCGGGAAGCATGGAGATGAACGGGACGGTTCAGGGAAATGTGCGTCGTTTTACAGCGGATATGGAGGTACTTTCAGGCAGGGTGGATAGCAAACGGCTTCATGAAGTGTACGGTATAAATTTACCGGAAGATTTTCTGTTTAGCGGATCGGTACATGCGACGTTTGGACAGAAACAATTGCACGGCTGGGGTGCACTGAAAACGACGCTGGGGAATTTAGTACTTCATGAGAGTCGTTATGATCTTTTAAAAAAGCGTTTTGATTCTGAGTATCATCTTTTTATATCCGATCTTTCAATCTATCAACACATGATAAATCAGAATCTGCGTGGCAGTATGGAAATGAAGGGGCATATTCAGGCGACAAACGGTCTGCTGCGTGGATATGGCAAGACGGAGAGTTTCGGAGGGAAGATCGACGCAGTGTACACAAACGGTGATATCAACGTTACGTTGCGGAATGTTTCACTTCGCCGGTTGCTCTATGTGGTTTATTATCCGCAGGTGGCAGCCGGGAACATTTCCGGTATACTGGACTACAGTCTCGTTACCCGCATCGGCGAAATGAACGGTACCGTAGCGGACGCCCGTTTACTGCAAAATCCGCTGACCAAAGCGCTGGAATCGTTTGAATCGATCGATCTTAGCAAAGAGCGGTTCGACAAAACCGTTTTTCATGCGACGATGCAACCGTATCAGATCTTTTTTGATCTCAACGCTTCCGCACCGCGAAGCCATATCCGGATTTACAACGGACAGATCAAACAGATGCTCCATTTTGTCAGGAGTGACTTTGACATCAACCTGCAGGGTAAAACATTTCGGGGGCATATTCGGGGTGACCTCTCCTCGCCGCAGGTAGAATTGGATACCGCTGATTATATTGAAAGCAGAGTAGGAACGACGGTTGATAAATATATCGACAAAGAGGATCAGCGAAAGATCAAAAATGTTGTCAAAAAGGGGTTGAAAAATTTCGGTATAGAGGATTTGAATGCGACAAAGATCATGAAGGGAATGATGGATATCTTTTTTTAAAATTGTTTGCGTTTTTGCCGATGTTAAAGTATGCAAAAAAAGAGAAAAATAGAAAAACGAACCCATTCAAAGATTAAACCATGGTTTTATCTTGCAATACAGATGACGTTTGTCTGGGAGATATTCTGGATATTGACAGGTGAAACGAATGTGCTTCTCTGGAATCGTTTTGAACAGGCAGTTTTTACAGCTATTCTCATCTATCTTGGCATACGAAGTTATAAAATTTTTCTGCGTACCGCTCCTTCAAACAAGTGGAGTGATATGATCAATGCCGATCGATTTATGCGGAGCTAACCCTTTTTCAAATCTTCGGATATAGTGAATCTTTCTCCTTATACCGCTTTGCAATCAATAAGTTTGTATAATAACGCTATCTTATTATGGAGGCTTATTGATGGAAAAATCGTATCTCACTTCACACCCGGATGAAAAGGGCTATTTCGGCAAATATGGCGGGGCGTACATTCCGCCGCAGTTGGAAGCGGCATTTGCGGAAATCAACGAGGCGTATGACAAACTCTCGAAATCCTATGACTTTCTGGAAGAACTTCGGCAGATTCGCAAGCATTATCA
>JALWRO010000289.1:0-7478 GCA_027080605.1 Campylobacterales bacterium | reverse complement strand
GCATTATCAGGGACGGCCGACACCGGTCTATTATGCGAAAAATATGAGTGACTATTGCGGCGGCGGGCGTATCTATTTCAAGCGTGAAGATTTGAATCATACCGGTGCGCACAAGCTCAACCACTGTATGGCGGAAGCGTTGCTGGCGAAATATCTTGGCAAGAAAAAGATCATGGCGGAGACCGGCGCGGGACAGCACGGCGTGGCACTGGCGACAGCGGCGGCATATTTCGGGCTGGAGTGCGAGATTCATATGGGCGAAGTGGATATCGAAAAAGAGAAGCCGAATGTGATCCGCATGCAGATTTTGGGTGCGAAGGTGGTACCGGTGACACACGGGCTCAAAACGCTCAAAGAGGCGGTAGATAGCTGTTTCGAGGCGTATGTGGCGCAGGCGGATACGGCGCTTTATGCGATCGGTTCGGTCGTGGGACCACATCCGTTTCCGAAGATGGTACGTGACTTTCAGAGTATCGTCGGTATGGAGGCGCGTGAGCAGTTTATGGAGATGACCGGCGGGCAGTTGCCTGACTCCGTCGTGGCGTGTGTCGGCGGCGGCAGCAATGCGATGGGAATCTTCAGCGGTTTTATCGACGATCCGGTCAAACTCTACGGTGTCGAGCCGATGGGAAAAGGGACGAAACTGGGTGAAAATGCGGCGAGTCTGACGTATGGCAAAGACGGTATTATGCACGGTTTCAATTCGATTATGTTACAGACCGAAGAGGGCGAACCGGCGCCGGTGTACAGTATTGCCAGCGGTTTGGATTACCCCTCCGTGGGACCGGAGCAGGCGTACCTGAAAACAGTCGGCAGAACCATTGTCGGCACGGCAAACGACGAAGAGACGATCGATGCTTTTTACAAAATCTCAAGACTGGAGGGGATTATCCCCGCACTGGAGAGTTCCCATGCCATTGCATTTGCGATGAAGCTGGCGAGAGAGAATCCCAAAGAGTCCATCCTGGTCAATCTGAGTGGAAGAGGGGACAAAGATATCGATTTTGTGGTTGAAAACTACCCCGTTCCCGAAGGGATATAGTGGCGAAACTCTCCCCAAACGCCCCCTGCCCCTGCGGCAGCGGCAAAAAGTATAAAAAGTGCTGTGCGCCTTTTCATAAAGGTGCATTGCCCAAAGATGCACTGACGCTCATGAAGAGCCGTTACAGCGCCTATGCGGCAGGTAAAAGCGATTACATTCTAAAAACGACCCATCCTGACAATCCTGATTTTACGACAGATACCGTCTCATGGAAATCTTCCGTTGATGCTTTTTCTCAAAACACGGCGTTTCATGAACTAAAAATTATTGACTATACCGACGGTGAAACCGAGGTGTATGTGACATTCATCGCCCGTCTGAGCAGCGGGGAGTTGAAAGAGAAGAGCCGTTTTGTGAAGGAGTCGGGAAGGTGGTTCTATCACAGCGGGGTGTTTGAGGAGTAGAACTCCTCGTTATCTGATTTGAAGATCGTCCGATGTGTCGATACAGACAATATCTGTTTTGATCGGGTTGAATAGCAGGCTTTTGTGGTCGACGCGTACCTGGTGGACGAAGTGGTGTGGCGGGAGGCTTCGCAAAACGACGGTGTTGTAGTAGTAAGCGTTGGAGCAGCGACCGACGTAGAGGAAAGAGAAGAGCAGTTTGATACGGGTGTTTTCAAAAATTTCGTTGGGCTGGCTGACAAAGGTGAGACCATACTTTTTCATGTTGATCATATCGAAGATGTAGAAAACGAAGTCCTCAAATTTGGTAAAAAATCCCTCCGGTTGAACGATGACTTGCATAAAATAGTAGTAATTTTCCAGCAGCGCTTTTTTCTGTATCACTTTGGAAAGTTGGCTTTTGACCTCTTTTTTAGATGAAAAAAACTCCGGGTTGACGGCCATATAGATATCTTTCTTCTCTGCTATCGCTTCATCGAGTGCTTTGTCAAATGCTTCGCTTTCATCGAAACGCATATAATGGAAATGTGCCGATGTTTTGAAACGGTCTTCAATTTTATCGGGGTCGGGATCTGAAAAGTCGAAGTAGATCGTCGGTATGCTGCTGTTGATGACAAATTCGCGTATTTTATTGGCAAGGTGTGTCTTCCCCGATCCTGTTTCTCCGAGGATGAGGGTATTTTCCATCAGTGTCCGGTCACTGAGTGCCAGCGATGCGATACTGCTTTTATAATTTCCTATCTTTTGTTCCATGTTCTCTCCTGCAACTACTTTTTTTACTAAAAGTATATCTAAGAGTATATATGAATCTACTGGAAAGTGCAAAAAATTCTTACTCTGAAAATTTTCAGAGATGCCCTTTAGATCTCTCCTTATGGTAAATTTGCGTAAAATAGGACTTTATGAATAAGAGGGGAATGAATTCATGATGCGTCTGATCAAATACTTTATCGAGAACAAGCGGCTGAACTATATGTTATTGCTGTTTGTACTGTTTATGGGCTATTACGCCTGGGAGAAGATCCCCAAAGAACTCTTTCCCGAGATTGCGCTGGACAAGATCATGATTACCGGCGGGTACAGCGGTACGAGTGCGGAGACACTGGACAAGATGGTGGTTTCAGATATCGAAGATGATCTGGGAAGTATCAACGGTATTGACCGTATCGAAACGGTAATACGCCCGGGAACATTTACGATCGTGCTTTCCCTTACAACCGGTGCAGACAAGATCGATGCACTCAACAAAGCCAAAGATGCCATCGCCAGATCACGACAATATTTCCCACCCGATATGATCGAACCGGTGGCGCAGATTATGGTGCATAACCGTCCGCTCATCTCGCTGTCGCTCTCTTCAGACAAACGCTCCAAAGGGGAGTTGATCGAAGCTGCCCAAGAGATCAAATCGATCATCGCCAGAAATCCCTGGATCAGTGAAGTGAAGATCTACGGTGATGCCGACCGTGAAGTCTCGGTGCGTCTCGATACGCGTGCCATCAAAGCCTACGGACTTGATCCGACGCTTGTTGCCCAGACCATCGGCTCTCTCTCCTATATCTATCCGGTGGGAGATATTGAGCAGAGCGGAAATTATATCTTCCTCTCCACAGCGCAGGGCAAAGCTTCCGAAAAGGAGTGGGAATCGACGCTGATACGTATCGGTGGCAAAGAGGTACGACTGGGGGATATTGCCGAAGTAAAGATTACCTATCCGCAGAATAAAACGCTTTCCACGTTTAACGGACGTAAAAATGTGACACTGGTGATCTCCAAAGGGGCGGAGGGTAATGCCATCGAACTTTCTCAGCAGTTAAGGGAGTTTGCCAAAAAGAAGTTGCAAAAAGAGTATCCGGATATCTATTTCGACTTCTATCAGGATACCTCCAAACCGGTGGAAGATCGTCTCAACATTGTCATCTCCAACCTGATGTTCGGGCTGATACTGGTCTTTTTGTCGATGGCGCTGCTGATCAATTTCCGCATCGCGGCGATTGTAACGATGGGTATTCCCCTTTCGTTTGCGATCGGGTTGATTTTTATCTACTATACCGGTTACTCGGTCAATATCATCTCCTTGCTGGGCGGTTTGATCGTCATCGGTATTGTCGTGGACGATGCGATTGTCGTGGCGGAAAACATTCAGCGTTACATCAACCAGGGGGTTCCCAAAAAAGAGGCGGTATTACAGGGTGTGCGGGAGATGATTTTACCCGTTTCACTGGCGACACTGACGACAATCGCCGCTTTTTTGCCGCTCTTCATGATGACGGGAGAGATTAAAAATTTTATCATTCTCATTCCCATCGCGGTGGTGATGATTTTGATCGGCTCTTTGATGGAGAGTTTTTTCTTTTTACCGCTGCATGCGCTGGAGTTTTTGAAAAAACAGCGCAATTTTGTTGACTGGGAACCGCTGCAAAATCTTTACGAAGCACTGCTGCACAAGATGATCCGTTACAAATACCTCTTTCTGGTCACTTTTCTGGTGCTGATTCCACTCTTTACCGTGATGGTACTCAAGACGATGCATTTTACCTTTTTCCCGAGTTTTGACGGAAATTATCTCTATGTGACCGGTAAAGCGCATATCGATACACGGATTGAAGAGACACAAAAAGTAGCGAGGGAGATCGAACGCTATATCATGAAACATAAAGAGGAGTATGCCCTCAAAGCGACTTCCACGGTGATCGGCTCCAGACGTTCTCTGGCGGGAGAGAATGAGAAGGGCGATAATATGCTCTATATTACCCTCGAACTTTACGACATGAAGCCGCAAAGTTTTATCAACGCTTACATCAATCCGATACTCAACTTCACGTTCGATTTTCATAATCCGAATTTCATTCGCGAAGAGCATACCTATGATCTGGCAAAAAAGCTGCGCAAAGCGATCGCACCGCTGAAGGAGCGGTACCATCTGCTGGAACTGGGGGTCAAGGAGGATAAACCGGGGCTGATCAAAAGTGATATTCAAGTCAATCTGAGCGGCAGGGAGAGTAAAAAGATCATGAAAGCGATCGCTCTGCTGGAACAGAACCTGAGCGCTATTCCCGGTGTCAAAGATGTTAGTGACAACGTGCAACCGGGGAAAATGGAGTATAAGTTGCATATCAACGACTACGGGGAGCGTCTGGGGCTGACCGAAGCGGCGATTGCCAGAGCGCTTTCGGGCTTCTTCCTCGACAACCGCAAGGCGATGACCTTCAGCGCCACAGGGGTGATGGAGATCAAAACCCGTGCACTGGCGAAAGATGATGTTGAAACACTCTACCAGTTTGAACTGCCGACTCCGTCCGGAGAACTGGTGCGTTTGACAGATGTGGTGAAGATTGTCAAAAAACGCGACTTTGAAAAGATCGAAAAACGCGACGGAAAGATTGTCAAAACCGTCTTTGCCAACCTCGATAAAAAGCGCATTACCGCACCGGAAGTGCTGCAGAAGATTCAGCCGCTGATTGCTGAAATCCGAAAAGAGGGTGTTACCGTCGATCTTCTCGGAGAGAACGAGAAGAACCAGCAACTCAAAAGCGACATGAAACGTGCTGTGGTGATCGCCCTTTTTCTCATCATGATCACCCTGCTCTTCATCTTCCCGAAGATGCGCTATGTACTGATGGTGATGTCGGTCATTCCCTTCTCCATGCTGGGGGCGCTGCTGGGGCACAAACTGCTGGGCGTCAATCTCTCGATGCCGTCGATTATCGGTTTGCTGGGGCTTGCGGGCGTTGTCATCAACGACGGTATCATTATGCTCGATTTTCTGCACGGCACCGATGAAGCCGATACTTTCTACGAGCGGGCCAAACTGCGTCTGCGCCCTATTCTCATTACGTCGATCACGACGTTTCTGGGACTTTTTACGCTCATCTTTTACGCAACCGGTCAGGCGGTAATTTTACAGCCAATCGCTATTTCACTGGGATTTGGACTGCTCTGGGGAACAGTGCTGAACCTCGTCTATCTGCCGGCGCTCTATGCCGTTGTCAATAAAATAAAACCATCAAGGAGTGATTCATGAAATCTCTTGTACTGCTTTTGCTGACCCTGCCGCTGCTGGCGGGCAGTTACAAAGCCAAAATCGAACCGCTGGAGCGTGTGACACTCTCCGCGCAGTACGGCGGACAGATCGTGAAACTCGACCAGAATGATGAACTCAAAATGCTCGATAAAACCGTGCTGGTGATTGATCATGCGCTCGAATCGAAAGAGCTTGCCAACGACCGGGCGAAGTTAAAACTGCTGAACGAACAGATCGGTATCAAACAGCGTCAGTATAACCGGATTAAAAACCTGAAGGGGCAGAGCGTCTTTACCAAAGAGCGTTACCAGAGCGAACTGCTGGCGCTGCGTATGCAGAAAAACGATCTGCTCAATCAGATTGCAAAATTGCAGGATATCATTGCAAAAAAGGAGATCGCACTTCATGAACGTTATCTCAAAAAGCTCTATGTCCGTAAAGGGGCATTTGTGGCGCCGGGGATGAAACTGATGGATGTCGAAGATTTGAACGGCAGCAGGATCGTGCTCTATATTGACGCGAAAGACAGGGTAGGGCTGGAGCAGAAAAAGATTACCATCGACGGCAAAACAGACCACGGGTACACGATTCAAAAAGCGGCAAAAACGACCGATGACCGCTACCTCTCCTCCTACCGGGTGGAACTGGTCAAAGCGGGCGCCGCACCTTTTGGCAAAATCGTCACCGCAGAGATAGGAGAGTGATCATGAAAAGAGTCCTTTATACACTGTTTTGTACAACACTGCTGCTGGCGGATACGCCGCTGAGCAAAGAGAAAGCGGCTTTGTTCGACCTCAAACGCCAGAAACAGAGTGCCGAAACGACCAAACTCAAAAACAGCTGGATATCCCCGCTCCAGCTCTCCGCATCGTGGCAGCGCAATGTCAATGCCGGAAATTTCGACGGTATCAGTTCCAAAGCGGCAATCTCCCTGCGGCAGGATATTTTCCGCAGCGGCGGGATCTGGTATGCGCTGAACTACGCCAAAGCGCTGGGAGAAGCGCAGGCGCTGGGGATCGATATTGAAGAGGCGCGGGAACTTCAGCAGCTTTATGCTCTCAAAGCGCAACTGGAGAGGGATATGCTGAAACGAAAACAGGCGCAACTGACCCTGAAAAACAGGGAAATCGATGCCGATGTGGTCAAGGAGCGCTATAAATCGGGCGATGCCGACATCAGTGAAATGAGCCGTGTTATGTTGCAGGTCGATCAGGCGGAAAACCAGCTCATAACTTTGGAAAATGCTCTCGCCGCAGAGAAGTCGGAGCTTCAAAAACTTTACGGAGAGAAGCCGCTCGACGCACTGAAACTGCCGGAAATACCGCTGGTGGACAAAGAGGATTACCTCCGGCGCAATCTGGAGATGCTGCGCTACGAAAAGCAGATCGACAGCGACCGGGCGAAATACAAAACCGTCCGCTCCTCCTACCTGCCGAAAGTGAGTGTCAACGGCAGTTACGGTTACAGCAAGTTTCGCGGTGATTTTCAAAACTATGACGGTGACGAATACAGCTACGGTATCCAGCTCTCAATGCCGCTGGATTACAACACGAAAAAAGATATCGAAGCCAATAAACTGGCGTATCTGAGCAGTAAAATCGCCGCAGATGATCGCCGTAAAGAGTTGGAGAGAGAGTATGAAAAACGCCTCGCCGCCATTCATGCCGGAGAGAAGAAGATTGCCGTCTCCAGACGGATGATCGCGCGCTACGACGAACTCTACGCCTTTACCAAAGCCCAGTACCGCGCCGGTACCAAAACCGACTACGATGTTGCTTCACTCAAAAACTCACTGCAGATTCAGCGGCTTGAGCAGAAGATTCAGCGTTACAACATTCTGCTCGAAAAACTCCCGCTCTTTTTTGCGATGCGGCGGTAGTATCATGAAAACAGAGGAAAATCTCGACCGGATTCTGCGCCCGCGACCCTTCTGGAAAAAGGCGTGGGTCTGGATGGTGGCGCTGCTGCTGATCGGGACGGGCGGGGTGCTTTACTACCTCTTTGCACC
>JALWRO010000288.1 GCA_027080605.1 Campylobacterales bacterium | reverse complement strand
GAGTTGATATCTATAGAAAATTTATTGTCCTTAATGATGCGGCAAAAGCGTTGGATATAGAAGATCAGTATGATTTGATTAAAGATGAAATCAAGGATCTGTTTACACTTGATGTAGCAACATTTAAGTTGGATCAAGACAGGTTTACGTCTCCCAAAACACTTTTACTGACATTGGTTGCAGACTTTAATGATTTAAAAGGTCAATCAGAAGAAGAGTATCATGAATATGCAACTGTCAGTTTTCCGGTAATTGTGTCTAGAGATGATGCAACAGAGACATTAACATTTACTATACCTGAAAATACTGATGCAGTATTTACTGCAAAAGAAAATGGACAAAACCCGATTATCTTAAAAGCTGATAGCAAAACAACATATATTAAATCAAAAAAAGATGGTGTTTCCAGTTACAATATCGGAGAGCTTTATACGAGAATGATTGCAAAAATAAATACTGAGAATAAAGAAACTATCCTAAGGAAAATCAAAAGTATTTTAGTGAAGCATGCTACAAATTATACCAATGTAAAAATTTATGCAACCATGAATGAACTGGAACCGGGTTACTATATGGAACCTAAAAATAACTTTGTTAGAAATCCCGGTACATTCAATCCTGCTGACTTTGCCTTAACAAGTAATGCTTCGGCAAATATTTATAAAGATGTCTTTACATCTGCCAATACGACAAATCAGAATGGTTCCATGAACTCTCTAAATTTCAGAGTTATTCTTGAAAATCCTGTGGAAAATTAAGGTTTCACAAGCTACCTGAGTGTGAACTCGGGTAGCTTTTTACACATTAAACCTAAAATGCATCACATCGCCGTCCTGGACGATGTACTCCTTTCCTTCCAGTCTCATTTTTCCTGCTTCTTTTGCGCCCTGTTCACCTTTGTAAGTGATGAAATCTTTGTATGAGATTACTTCTGCACGGATGAAGCCTTTTTCAAAGTCATTATGGATGACAGACGCGGCTTTGGGGGCTGCCCAGCCTTTTTTGATGGTCCATGAACGTACCTCTTTGACGCCGGCTGTAAAGTAGGAGATGAGTCCTAGTTTGGCGAATGCGGTTTTAATGATCTGCTCCAGACCGCTCTCTGCGATTCCAAGTTCGGTTAAAAACTCTTTGGCTTCCTCTTCTTCAAGTCCAACGAGCTCTTCTTCAATTTTTGCGCAGAGTTTGATGACATCCGCACCGATTTCTTCGGCATGTTTTTTGAGTACCTGTACATATTCGTTGTCTTCCAGCAGACCCTCTTCATCGGTATTGGCACCGTAGATGACAGGTTTGTTGGAAAGAAAACGTAGCTCTTTGTCGAGTTCTTGAAATGCTTCATCCTCTTTATCTGTAAAGGTAGAGACCGGTTGCAGATTGTCAAGATGTTCTTTGAGTTTGAGTGCCAGTCCGAGTCTCGGTTTGGCATCTTTTTGGGTTTTGGCGTCGCGCTGAAGTTTGGTGATTTTTTTCTCCAGCTGTTCGACATCGGCAAGGATCAGTTCCCCTTCGATAATTTCGATATCCCGAAGCGGATCGATACCTCCTTCGACATGAGTAATATTTTCATCTTCAAAACAGCGCACCATATGAAGGATCACTTCCACTTCACGGATGTTGGAGAGAAACTTGTTGCCCAGACCTTCACCTTTGCTGGCACCCTTGACCAGACCTGCAATATCTACAAAGTCGATAGTCGAATACTGAATACGTTCGGGATTGACAATCTTCGCCAGTTCTTCGAGTCTTTCATCCGGTACCGGAACGACCGCTTTGTTGGGTTCAATAGTACAGAAGGGGTAGTTCGCCGATTCTGCATTTTGTGCTTTTGTCAGTGCATTAAACGTGGTCGATTTTCCGACGTTCGGAAGTCCGACGATTCCTACTGCTACACCCATTACTGCTCCTTCTTTTGCGGATGTTTATTATGTGATGCCTTGTAAGCAAGATCTTTCATCCAGTAGAGGCACATGCGTACACCCGCACCGCTGGCACCTGTCTGGTTATATCCCCAGTTCTTCTCGACATATGCCGGACCTGCGATATCCAGGTGAATCCACTTCTCTTTATAGGGCTCTTCTACAAAGTTATCCAAAAAGAGTGCTGCGGTGATTGCACCGCCGTATCGGGACGTACTGATGTTCGAAAGATCAGCGATATTGCTTTTGAGCAGTTTTTTCAGGTAGCGGTTAAACGGAAGGGAGCCGGTCAGTTCGCCGCTTTTGCTTGCAGCACCCATGATAGCGTGTTTAAGTGCGCTGCTGTGTCCCATGACACCGGTAGTGTATTCACCCACGGCAACGACACAGGCACCTGTCAGTGTCGCCAAATCTACCAGGTAGTCCGGTTCCAGTTCTGTCGCGTAGCAGAGACAGTCGGCAAGTACCAGTCTGCCCTCAGCATCGGTATTGCGTACTTCGATGGTTTTACCATTTTTTGCTACCAGCACATCGTCCGGTTTATAGGCATTCCCTCCTATCATATTCTCGCAGGCGCCTATAATTGCATGTACCTCAAAAGGCACTTTTAGTCTTGCTGCTCCTTCGAGGATGGATATTGCCGCTGCCGCGCCACTTTTGTCTGCCTTCATAGAGACCATATGTTCGCTTGGTTTCAGGCTGAGTCCGCCGCTGTCGTATGTTAACCCTTTGCCGACAAAGACAAACTTCTCTTTTGCATTTTCCGGCTTGTATGTCAGGTGAATAAATCTCGGGGAATGGGTGCTTGCACGGCTGACTGCCAGAAATGCGCCCATCTTCTGCTCTTCAAGGAAGTTCTCATCTCCGATGAAGCATGTGACATCGTCAAGTTCATGTGCCAGTTGGGCAGCATATTCCGCCAGTGCGCCAGGTGTCATATCATCGGGTGGTGTGTTAACGATCTCTTTGGCATGATTGGTTACCTCTGCAATAATCTCCGCATCTTTGACTGCACTTTTTGCCGGGTTGAGATTGAGTGTTTTATCCGCATACTCTTCGAGTGAGATAATCATCTCTTCAATTGTAAAATCCTCTTTTTCACTCTTGTAGCGGTTGAATTGATAAGTCCCCAGTTTCGCACCTTCGACAATGGCTTTGGTGTTGGTAACGGGACAATCTTTGACATAAGAAGCGATTTTGACATTTTTATAATTTGTTTTGGTAATTGCCCTGAGTGCGTTGGAGACTGCGATACGCACTTCGTCACGATCGAGTGAATCGACACCGGTATAGAC
>JALWRO010000287.1 GCA_027080605.1 Campylobacterales bacterium | reverse complement strand
AGCAGGGTACACAGGTTGAAAGAGCAGATTTACTTGCAACACCGAAAAAATTTACCGAGAGTGTGAGTCCCGACTTTGTACCTGTGAAAGCGGAAGCAGTTCACACGGAGACAACAGCAAATAGATTTGTCATCGCAGAGTTCAACCGTCCGCTACGTATGCAAGACATCGTCACATACAGTGATACCAATAAAACAGAGATCAGTGATATCGCGTTTGAAGTCAAAGACAGCGATGGCAATACAGTACTTATTACCGATGTTGGACAAGAGGATAATATAGTCGGTTTTAAATTGGCTCAGGAGTTAAATACCTCGAAGAGTTATACTCTGTCACTCAAAAGCGGTAAAGAAATTCAGGCTGCATTCGGTGTTCAAAAGCTTACTTCGTTCAGCCAGCCGGTTGACTTGACGGTAATCGATGTCAGAGATGCTTTTATCGTACAGCGAAACTATACATTTAATCTGGATAATCCGTATATGATGGGATCGACTGACAGTCGTCAGGCAGACTATATAAATCAGGCAGCTTTGGTTATTCCTGTAGAGATGGCAGACGGTGTTGCTCTGGATCCTTCAAAAACAGTTGTCGATGCACATAGCAATTACGGTCAAAATATGAACAGTGCTGCATTAATGGTTAAAGGTGGAAAATTGATTCAGCCGTTGACAAACAGTTATGACAGTGTCAATGCTGATGTCAAGGTTGCATATACCTATCAAAATCAGAACAAGTTTTATCAAAAAAGTCTGAACTATATTGACAGAGTAAATGTCGCTGACCTTTACAGTATTGCAGGAGAAGGTGTCAATCAACTGCGCTTTGATTTTTCTATGGATCCTCAGCCGATTACGGAAGCAAATTTCAGAGTCTTCAATGCAGATGATACTCCTGTAACGGGTGTAACCCTTTCTGTACAGGTTGATCCGGACAATGCAAACAGTGCGGTTGTGACATTTGACGGACTTGCTCCGGATACGGCATATATTGTCAAAGTATTCGGATTGTCCGCTTATGGTAATCCGGTACCGGCAGATGCCCTGGTTTCACAGGTGAAAATCAAAACACCGGCACAATAAGAGAATGAAACGAATACAAACAGACAGAGGCTTTTTGAAGCCTCTGTCTCCTTTCAAAAGCCTGGTCTTGGTGATTGCCGTTACTTTCAGCGGCTGTGGCGTTAGTTCCGTATCTACGCCTGTTACTGAAAAAGAGCCTGTAACGCAGGCAATGACCAAAGCCAGTCCTGACAATACTACGCTTCATGAAGAGAATAAACCGATTAATCCATCCAAATCATATCTTCCCAAAGATCCGCTTTTTGACAAAGAGTGGCATCTGCTAAACAGTCAGGGTGTTGATATCAACGTCACAGACGTCTGGAAAAAGTACCGGGGGAGGGGTGTCAAAATAGCTGTCGTCGATACGGGCATAGAAGCGCAGCACCCCGATTTGAAAGCAAATGTCGATCTCAACCTCTCTTTCTGTTATGAAAACAACCGCAGCGATCCCTCTCCTACCCAAAGAGAGCTCAGTGATCCTTTTATCGACGTGACACACGGTACCGCTGTATCCGGGATCATTGCCGCATCACAGAACAGCATCGGTGTCAGCGGTGTAGCACCGGAAGCGTCGCTGGTGGGACTCAATGTCTTCTCGAATCCGACAGACAGTGTCTTTGAAAATGCGATGCTTTACAAAAGAGTAGATATCTCCTCCAACAGCTGGGGAAATGAACTCGATATGGGGCTGGACGACGACAGGATCGTACTGGATGCGATTACCCGAAAGATGCAGACCGACCCGATAATCTATGTATTCGCATCGGGGAACGAGCATGCGAACAGCAACTTCAGCTCTGTTTTGAACAGTCGTTATACCTTTGCGGTCGGAGCGGTGACGCGGGACGGCAGGGTAGCGGAGTATAGTAATTACGGCGCCAATCTTTTGACAGTAGCACCCGGCGGCAGCGGTGTCTATGGAGAACCCAAAATCGTCACAACCGATCTGACCGGTGCAGCGTATGGATATGACAGTTACAAAGGTGAGCATTTTGATCTTCCCTCCAACACAAATTTCGACTATACCGACCAGATGAACGGTACTTCTGCCGCAGCACCGATCGTTTCCGGTATCATTGCGCTGATGCTGGAAGCAAATCCTTCCCTTACCTATCGTGATGTACGCGATATCATCATTAAAACCGCTGTCAAAACAGACCCGGCAGATGTTTCATGGCAAAAAAACGGTGCAAGTATTTTCTTCAGCCCCCGGTACGGTTTCGGTTTGATCAATGCCGGCAAAGCCGTTGCGATGGCAGAGCACTATCCCCCTTTATCCAAAGAACTTCATCTCACTCAGGAAAAAAGTCTCAATATCCCGATTCCGGACAATGACGATCAGGGAATCGACGTGTCCTTCGATATACCCGATAACATAGCCACGGAGTATGTCGAAGTGACACTCAATACCGACCATACATACAGCGGCGATTTGAAAATAACGCTTGTTTCTCCGGACGGAACAAAAAGTATCCTGGCGTACGGAAACACGATTACCGATGACATGTATCTTCCCTGGACCTTCACGTCGCTGCAATTTTACGCAGAGTCGTCAAAAGGGCTCTGGCATCTGCATGTGGCAGATGTCGTTGCGAAAAATAGCGGTACACTCCGAAATGCAAAAATAACACTTTACGGACATGCAAAATGAAAAAATATCTATTGACAGTGATGCTCTTTTTGACGGTACAGACACTTATTGCCGCTGAACTTGTTTACCCAGATGGTAAAAAAGAGAATTACATCCCGCTCAAAATAAATCGCACTACTGTAACCACAGCGAAAAGCTACATGCGAAAAAAGAGAATCTTCCGGGATACCCGGACGCTTTACATCAGTTTCGGTAAGAGAAAAATCGATACCGGAGTGATACAAAAATACCATTTGAAATTGCTCAAAATAACCAATCCGACGTTTCACACAGCCCTTTTTCAAGTACAGGATGAACGGGATATTGTAGCACTCTGTACGGATATTAACCTTCATGAAAAGGTACGTTTCGCCAGACCGAACTGGAGGAGTTTACGAGGATTGCATTAGCAAAAGAGCACTTAAAAATTTTTCCTACTCTTCGCTATAATCTTCCGAAACTCTAACGGGAGCGAAGCATGAATCTTAGCGAAGTGTACGAAAAACTGGGCCTCTTCTATCTCGGT
>JALWRO010000286.1 GCA_027080605.1 Campylobacterales bacterium | reverse complement strand
AGGTTTGGCAGGGGAAAAGGAGAGATAGGGGCTCTTTTTCGCAGCGACTTTATTGATCCAGTCGATCTTTTCAAAAGAGTTGTAAAACGTTTCGTCACCGAAATACTGGCGCATCGGATTGCGCAGGAGATAGAAGAGATAGCGCATCCGCCCGATGAGCGGATAGTTGATGAGCAACTGGTTTTGTCGCTGAATAAAACGGTCATACACCGCCACAAAGAGCATCACTGCCAGTACAATCCCCAGCAACACTTTGCCGACAATACTCCAGTCGGAAGAGAAGACCGAAAAGTAAGAAAGCATCGTCTCTTTACTCATGATCATCTCCTTCAAACAAGAGATGATCCATACTGTACTTCCCGGCACCAAAGCCCGCAAAAATGAGGGAAAAGATCAGATAATAGAGCGGAATTTCAAAGCCGTTGTTTACCACGGAAAAACCGTTTGGAAGGTGCACCGTAAAAATCGCAACTACCATAATGGCTGCCAGAAAGAGGGAGATGATCCGCGTAAAAAGCCCCAGTATCAGCAACGCCACACCGACTGTTTCCAGTGTCGGTACCACGTAGGCAAACACGCCCGCAAACGGTATGCCCAGACTCTCGAAAAAGTGCGCCGTACCGTCGATATCGTGCAGTTTCATCGTCGCCGGCTGTATAAACCCGTACGCCACCGCCAGCCGGGAGAGCAGCAAAACAATATTTCGGGGATAACTCAGCAGTACACTAAGCTCGGCATAGAACTCTCTCATCACGCCTCCTTCACAGATGCACTATTTTAGTCAAAATACGTGTAGTTTGTGTGTACACACGTTTTTCGCTATAATCGCAAAAAAATCCACGGAGAAGTGACTATCAAACCTTTAACCCAGACGAAACTCATTGTCTATACCGTACTCTTTTTACTCCTTTTCGACAACTACACCTTTTTCAAAAACACACTTGCCGTCTATCCTCTGAGCATCGGGAACATCGGTTTTCTGCTCTCACTGGGTGTGGTAATTTTTGCCCTCAATCTGCTTTTGTTTACCCTGCTGAGTTCCCGCTATACCACCAAACCTCTTTTGATCATCGTCCTGCTGGTTTCGGCGCTGACCAACTACTTCATGAACAGTTACCATGTGGTAATCGACGCAGATATGATCCGCAACGTGATGCAGACCAATCTTCATGAATCTGCCGACTTACTGACGCTGAAACAGGTACTCTATTTTCTGCTGCTGGGTCTGCTGCCCGCCATACTCGTTTACAAAGCACCGGTAATTTACAGACCGCTGAAAACAGAGCTGTGGGCAAAAGTGAAAACAATCCTGATCTCCCTCGTACTGATCGCCTTGTCACTCTCTCTTTTCAGCAAACACTATACCTCTTTTTTCCGTGAACACAAACCGCTGCGTTACAGCGTCAACCCAACATACTGGATTTACTCCATCGGCAAATATATCGACACCACCTACCACAGCGGACCGACCACCCTGCGTGCTATCGGAACCGATGCCAAAATAACGGACGATGCGAACAGTAGCAAAAAGCTGGTCATCATGGTCGTCGGTGAAGCGGCGAGAGCGGATCACTTCTCTCTGAACGGCTACCGGCGAGAGACCAATCCCCTGCTCAAAAAGGAGCATGTCATCGACTTTGGCAATGTCTCCTCCTGCGGCACTTCAACAGCAGAATCGGTACCGTGTATGTTCTCTATATTCGACAGGGATGACTACAGTTATAAGAAAGGAATTTCCACCGAAAACGTGCTCGATGTCCTCAAACACACCGGGAAAGTGGCGCTGCTCTGGAGAGACAACAACTCCGACAGCAAAGGTGTTGCGCTGCGTATTCCGTACGAAAACTTTAAAACCCCGAAACACAATCCAATCTGTGAAAACGGCGAGTGTCGTGATGAAGGGATGCTTGCGGGACTGGACAAATTTATAGAAAAACATAAAGAGAAAGATATTTTAATTGTCCTGCACCAGATGGGCAACCATGGTCCGGCATACTACAAACGCTACCCGAAATCTTTTGAAAAGTTCACACCCGTCTGCACCACCAGCCAGGTCGAGCAGTGTACCCGCGAAGAGATCACCAATGCTTATGACAATGCCATTTTATATACCGACTATTTTCTGAGCAAGACCATCGACTTTCTGAAAAAATATGACCAGACCCGCCAGACGGCAATGCTTTACATGAGCGACCACGGCGAAAGCCTGGGTGAAAACGGTGTCTATCTGCACGGAATGCCCTACTTCATGGCACCAGACGCCCAGACACACATCGCCACACTGCTCTGGCTCGGAAAGAAAACCGCCAAAGCACTCGATGTACCGAAGATTGTCAAAGATACCAAACGGCACTATTCACAGGACAATCTTTTCCATACACTGCTGGGATTTTTCGGAGTTAAGACAAAAGTTTACGAAAAGAAGATGGATATATTACACGACGACTGAGAACAGATCAAATAATCTGCACTTCATACTCGAGTGCTACCCCGAATGACTCGAAAACACGTCTGCGTGCCTCTTCGAGCAGGGTAAAGGCATCGTCAAACGTCGCTTTGCCCAGATTGACCAGAAAATTAGCATGCACATCGCTGAACGCCGCATCGCCGATACGATACCCCTTCATCCCCACCGCTTCGATGAGCCGTCCGGCATAGTCGCCGGGAGGGTTTTTGAACGCCGAGCCGGGGCTGGGGTCTTTGGGTTGATTGGCACGCATTTTGGTAAAAAGCGCCAGTTTCTCCGCATCGAATCCCTCTTCCACTTCAAAGACCGCTTCGTAGATGATGTCGTCGATATCGCTAAAACGGTAACCGTAACCGATCTCCTCTTTGAAGATATACCCTTTGGAAGTTTTGATTTTGACCAGATGGTTGAAGATTTCATCCGCTTTCATCCCGGCATTCATGAAGACCAGCCCACCGAGTGTACCGGGGAGCTTTCCGAGGTACTCGAAATTTTTGATATTGTGTTTTTTACAATATAAATAACAGGGATTAGATTTTTTTATAAAATCATCAAGAAATGTATATTTGGATATTTCTTTAAATAATGTTTTGAACGATTTGTTGAATTATAATTAGATTTTTTAGACATAATTTTTAATTTTTTTTTGTGAATACTTTTCACAAAACATCAAAGTATTTACAAAAATAATTAAAAAATCTAAAAATGACTTTTTTAATTTAATATATAAATATATGAAAACAATATTTAAG
>JALWRO010000285.1:2885-3237 GCA_027080605.1 Campylobacterales bacterium | reverse complement strand
GATCAGAGAAGGTCTGGATACAAAACTCGAGCAGCAGCAGAGCCTGCAGGATAAAATCGAGCAGTATGAAGAAGAACTGACAGATATCGAACAAAAACGTAAGAAAAACGAACTTCACCTTGCCGAACTGAATGAAAAACTGAAATCTTTTGACCAGAAAAGTGCTGCGATCAAGAGTGAAAAAGAGCTCAAAGCGCTCCAGCTTGAAGAAGAGATCGCCAAAGAGCAGGTTGCTTTTGCAAACGAAGAGATCGAGCGTCTTGAAAAAGTTGCCGAGCAGAAAAAAGAGATGATCGAAGAGGCAAAAGCGAAAATCGAGCAGATGCAGGAAGAGCTTGCCGAGCTGCAGAAA
>JALWRO010000285.1:692-2875 GCA_027080605.1 Campylobacterales bacterium | reverse complement strand
GCAGAAAAGTACGGAAGAAGAAGTCGCGAAAATCGAAGCGGAGCGTCTGAAAGTTTTTGAAGAGAAACAGAAACTGCTTTCCGAGATGAATCAAAATATCATCGTTTACTATGAAAAAATCCGAAGATGGGCAAAAAACACAGCAGTGGTTCCTGTGCGCAAACAGGCGTGTTACGGCTGCTATATGCGTATCAACGACCATACGTATGCCAATGTCATCAAAGGAGAAGAGATCACTTCATGTCCTCACTGCGGACGTATTCTCTATCTTGAGTCTCAGTTTGAAGAGAAAAGCGAAGAAGAGCAGCCGGAGGAGAGCGCAAGCTTATAAGGCGCGCTTCCGGTGTTTACGTTTGTTTACCTCTGTATCGCGACGCTGGCGTATATCGCCGCGATTCCGGTACTGATACTCCTCTCATTTTCCGCCAAATACCGCAAATCGATTCCCGCACGTTTTTTTCTGTTTCACAATCCGCCGTTTGAGCAGCGGGGTATCTGGTTTCACGCCTGTTCCCTCGGAGAAGTCAAATCACTGGCGCCTTTGATCAAAAGAGTCGATGAGAAGGTCAATGTCTCCGTCATTACCGATACCGGATATGAAGCTGCCGGAAGTTTACCGGTGCAGCGGCGGTTTTTGCCGTATGAACTCTTTTTGCCCTTTTGGGTAAAGCCGCAAAAAGCGCTGGTGGTGCTGGAGGCGGAGTTGTGGTATATGCTTTTTTATGCTGCAAAACGCAGGGGTACGAAAACCTATCTGCTCAATGCCAGAATTTCGGATCGTTCTTACGCCGCATACAGACGTTTCCGGTGGTTTTACAAAAAGATTTTTGCCCATGTGGACAAAGTCTTTGCCCAGAGCGAAAAAGATAAAAAGAGGCTCGAAGAGCTGGGTGCTTCCAATGTCGTTGTGACGGGAAATATCAAAGCGTATCAGGAGATTCGGCAAACAAAAGCGTATCCGAAGCCGTTTCATGAAACAGTGACACTGGCGAGTACGCATGAAAAAGAGGAAGAGCTGCTGCTGGAACACCTCTCTTTTGCGGGGCGGACGGTGATTGTCGTTCCCCGTCACCCGGAGCGTTTCGATGCAGTGGATGCCATGCTGAAACAGTTTTGTCATGAAAAAGGGCTGGGGTATCACCGTTTCAGTGAAAAGCCGGATTTTGAGAACGATGTGATCCTTGTGGACAAGATGGGTGAACTGGTCAATATCTATGCTATCAGCGATGTGGTACTGCTCGGCGGATCTTTCCGGGAAGGGATTGGCGGGCACAACCCGTTGGAACCGGCGCATTTCGGGGCAAAACTGATCAGCGGAAAATATATCCACAATCAGGAAGCGCTTTTCCCGCTGGTGAAAAATGCACTGTTATGTGATGCAGATGAGATTGAGTCGTCTATCCAAACAGCAAAACCTTCCTTCATAGAAGGGGAGGTCGATATGGAACCGATTTTAACGGAGTTACAACGTGTGGTATGAAGTAAAAGGGGATTTTGTAACGTTTCGCATCAAAGCGGTGCCCAATTCCAGTAAAAATGTGGTCAGCGGTATTCTCGACGATGCCCTGAAACTGAAGATCAAAGCCCCTGCCGTGGAGGGCGCCGCCAACAAAGAGCTGGTCAAGTTCCTCTCGAAACAGTTCAAAGTTTCCAAAAGCGAGGTGGTGTTTATCGGCGGAGAGACCAGCAAACAGAAGCGGATTCGCGTGCCGTACAATGAAAAAGTAAAAATATTTATCGAGACGATAGAAAAGGAAGTATAATATGCAGGAGAAAGCCTACAAACTACTGGCAGTCCAGGAGGGAATCACCAACCGTTCCGCCAAAGATCTGATCGACAACGGGCTGGTGTACAGCGGCGGCAAAAAAGTGGTGATGGCGCGGGCGCTGATGCCGGGGCGTACGACGTTTCGGGTCGAAAAGCCGCTGAAGATCAAAAAGATGTTCGAAGATGACAAAATCGTCGTCATCGACAAGCCCGCCTTTGTGACAAGTGAGCAGATTGCCAAAAAACAGGGCGTTCCGCTGCTGCACCGCCTCGACAAAGAGACCAGCGGTCTGCTGCTGCTTGTCAAAGATGAAGATTTTCAGAAAAAAGCGATCGAAGCGTTTCGTCGTCATGAAGTGGACAAATCCTATGTCGCCTGGGTGCAGGGTGTCATTGCCGAAGAGATGACCATCGA
>JALWRO010000285.1:0-682 GCA_027080605.1 Campylobacterales bacterium | reverse complement strand
TTACCAAAGTCTCCAAAAACGGCAAAGAGGCGATCTCCATCGTCGAACCGCTGGAAGTGCACGGCAAACGCACCAAAGTCAAAGTGACAATCAAAACAGGACGCACCCATCAGATACGTGCACATCTGAAACACGCCGGATTTCCGATTATCGGAGATCGAGCCTATGGGGGCAGGGCGCATAAAAGGATGCTTTTACATGCCTATCATATCAACCTGCTGGGGTATGATTTTACTGCCGATACGCCGAAGGATTTTTGGATTAATTGAATTTTTTGGGAAGTGGGGGACTTGGCAGAGAGCTACCCCCGTATTTGATGAAAAGTTTTGCAGCTTAGTTGTTATCGTTTTTCAGCAATCGCCCAAAAAGTATATCTTCAATATCCCTGCTTGAATCAACAACTATCAAAATATAAACTTTCTCATTTTCAATTTTATAGATAATTCTCCATCTTTTAAAAATCAACTCTCTGTATTTTAAAACCCCAATTTGTTGAAGCTCCGGAACAACTCTTCTGCTTGTAGGAAAAATCGATAAGTTGTTGCATTGATCTTTGATTTCAAAAAAAATATCTTTAGCTGTAATAGTCACAATATAATCTGACACAATTCAAGAAAATAAAGCTACAATTTCTCCTGGACAAGAAGTTCAGGAGAGACAATGAATCTGCATACACAAGAGA
>JALWRO010000284.1 GCA_027080605.1 Campylobacterales bacterium | reverse complement strand
AGATAATACATAACACCATTCTAACATCCTTTAAATTATCTTTTGTTATTATTTATTAAACATAAGATTTTTGCAAGGTATTCATGAAACATCTGCTCCTGACCCTACTCTTTTTTTGCTCGCTATATGCCAAAGACTACACCCAAAAACGTGAAGTACAGGCGTTTATTGATGATCTGATTATCCATGACCGTTTCCAGTTTCTCTATCTGCAAAAACTCTTTCAAAATGTTCAAAAACAGAACGTCCCCCTGCGTTTCTTCAGCAAAAAAAAGCACAAACCCACCCCTGGCGCAATCAAACGCTATCCGGTTCACGGGGCATGGGATCGCTACGTCAGGCTCAAAGTCACACCCAAACGTATCAAAGAAGGTGCCGATTTTGTACGAAAATACCGGGATATTTTCCAAAAAGCGGAAAAAACTTACGGCGTGCCGAAAGAGTACATCGCCGCTATTATCGGCGTGGAGAGTCTCTACGGCAAAAATATGGGGAAATTTCCTGTATTTGACACCCTTGTCACACTCGCTTTTGAACCCAACCGCCGTAACAAATTTTTCAAAAGTGAACTTCGGGAGTTTCTGCAACTCTGTCATAAAAACGGGATCAACCCCAAAAATGTCAAAGGCTCATTTGCCGGGGCAATCGGTCTGGGACAGTTTATGCCCAGCAACTATGAAGCATACGGCGTCGATTTCAACAAAGACGGCAGAGTCAGTCTGCTGCACCCGCACGATGCCATCGCAAGTATCGCCAACTATCTGAAGAAAAACGGCTGGAGACGCGGAGAACCGGTAGCCACAAGAGTCAGTTACTGCGGCAACCGTTTTACACAGTGCAAAACAGGCTACAATCGCACCTATTTCCGCTCCCGACTCAAAAATATCTTTCCCAAAAACGGTAAGTGGAACTATCATGACAAAGTGCGCCTCATCAAACTCGACCGCAAAGCATACGACGAACTCTGGTACGGTGCAAAGAACTTTTATGTCATCACCCGCTATAACCACAGCGCTTACTACGCTATGTCGATCCACCAGCTTGCAGAAGGTATCAAACAGTACAGAAAATATGGTAAAATATACCTATCTCAAAAATAGGGGATTACTATGAAATTATTTGTACTACTGATGATGATCGGTTCTTTTTTGAATGCGGAGACTTTCACCCTCGGAAGCGATACGCTCAAAGAGAAACTGACCAAACAGGAAGAGTATCAGGGTTTTGGGTGCAGCGGCGAAAACAAGTCACCCGAACTGCACTGGAGCGGTATACCTGCTGGTACCAAAAGTTTTGCCGTGACCGTATTCGATCCCGATGCGCCGACAGGAAAAGGATGGTGGCATTGGCTGGTTGTCAATATTCCGGCAAATGTCACACAGTTGCCGCAAAACGCCTCCGCCACACATCATTTACCGGCAGGTGCCATAGAAACAGTGACAGACTTCGGCAAGCCCGGTTTTGGAGGTCCATGTCCGCCAAAAGGGGACAAAGCACATCGCTATATTTTCACTGTCTATGCACTCGGTATTGAAAAACTCCCGGTTACACCGGACACAGCACCTCAGGAGGTAGACGCTCTCATCAAAAAACACGCGCTGGCGCACGCATCTCTGCTCTCTTACTATCAGAGACCGTAACTTCATGATACTCCCCGACCGGGGGAGTATCCTTTTCACTACTTCTGCGCTTCTTCTTTTACCGGTACCGGCAACAAAGGACGGTTTAGCATAATCCAGTGGAAGAAAATAATCAACGCAAAAAACGGCGATAAGATATTGACTACCGGAATCAAGTTCAGCATCGACGCCGTAAACGCGATACCCCAGATAACAAAGTTATGTTTTTTCAGTTCTTTGATCTCCTCTTCACTACCGTACAACGAAGCCACGGAAAGGAAATAGGACTCTCTGATAAGCCATGCCCAGAGCAAAATCTGAATCCCCATATTGATAAACGGTACAAAGAAAAGCGGAAAGAAAAGCGTCATCAACAAAAAGAAGATCACCACATCACGCAGTGCGACAGAAAAGAATTTTCTCTTTTTCACATCATCTGTCAGATGCACTTCCGGATAGTCCCGTTCCTGCAATTTGTGCAAAAACGGTTTACGCACCATCAATACTACCAGTGCAAGCGATACAATGAAAAGATTGTAAAAGAAGAGTGCCGCAAGCATCAACGCTACCCCCTCCTGCAGTGTCTGGAACGGAAACCATGTCAGCACTTTCGACACTTCACTGAACACCATATCCCAGTTCAAAAACGCGAAAAGCGTCCATCCCAGCGATACCAGCAATAACAGTACAATCGAAAACGATTCAAATTTCTGATCCGGCACATACCGAAAAATCAAATTGTTGAACACAGCGACAAACACAGCATAAGTAATCAACACTACCTGAAACCAGACAAACCCGCCGATCAAAAAAGCACCGTTGGCTTTGAGAATGGAAAAAGGAATCCACCCGATCACCATTGCCGTAATCCCCGAAACCGGCTGCCACAACACATAGGCAATACCGAACCAAAGAAGCGCCAGCGGTACGCTGACCATCAGAGAAACTTTAACTACATCCCAGCTCAGGGTATCCCTGATTGCCCGTAAAACCGCTTCCATTACTTTCATGTCACGCTCCTTTATGATTCTCTTTGTACATTTGAAAATTTAGTTATACTCGGAAAGAATCTCTTCTTTGATCTCGTCCAGTGCTTCTTGCATAGTATCCAACAACATCTGAGCAGCCTCTTTTTCATTGGCTTCGGGCACATCCCACTCTGTAATGCGATTGTTCGCGTTGAAAAGAAGTTTCATCTCTTTTTTGATCTCACTTTTACGACTTTGTAACTCTTTTTGAATAGCATCCATCTTTGGTATATCCTTTATTTTCGGTTTTATTTATTGATATAAACTCTATCAACTTTTGTAAATGTAATTATATAACTTTCACTGCACTTTGTCAAGAAACAGGCTGTAAAATACAAACTGTTATAATTATACCCTAAAGCAGGACATTTCGGGAGGTGTATCATCGGATTTTCCTATTATCTGCAAAAACTCATTGCATCATTTGTCACCTTACCGGGTGCTTTTATATTGCTCTTTTTTGTCGCGGCGCTGTTTGTAAAACGCCACAGGCTATTTCTGATCTTTTGCGGCGTTCTTCTGTATGTCACCTCTACCTATTATATTGGCAACAAACTCGTCACCATACTGGAAAAACCGTACAATGTCCCACTGAAAGAGACGAAAACTGACGCCGTGGTCATTTTGGGAGGAGGACACTACAAAGGCAGCAGCAATCTCCCCCTCGAGGAGGGTTCCTTCAAACGACTCATGTACGGGATCATGATAGCCAAAAAACGAAATCTGCCTATCATCTACGCCGGTGCCGATTATGAGATAGAAGCGGCGCGGCTGAGTATTGAAGAACTAAACCGGACACTTGATCTCAATCTTACAACACCGCCTGACGGTAAACTTGTTCCTCGATTCAGTGTACTCTACACAAAAAATGCACTGACCACCAAACAAAATGCCGAACAAACAGCCCGACTCTTTGCCGAACAAAATATCACCGCACCCAAAATCTACCTTGTCACCTCAGCAACCCATATGAAACGAGCAGCTGCACTCTTTGAAAAATACCGTATGCAGGTTGTACCGGCAGCTACCGACTTTAAAACGCGCAGCGACTCCTGTTACTGTTTCTACTACCCCTCCACCGCAGGTCTTCGTCTGACAAACATCGCACTTCATGAAATACTCGGCAGTCTCCGAGACCGGCTGAAAGAGTAAAGAGTACTTATGGCTGAAGCAACGCTGGCACAAACACTCTTTTTCCTGGCAACTATCTTTCTGGCAACCCTGTTGCTGGGTACCCTGTTGGTGCGTGCCCGTATTCCGGTCATTCTTTCCGCACTCTTTGTCGGTATCGGTATCCACTATCTTCCGCAGGCTGCCATGCTCAAAACACCGGTCTATCAAACAATTTTTTCTTTTCTTTCCAATCTCGGTGTCCTTTTTCTGCTCTTTTATATCGGTTTACAGATCGATGTGAAAAAAATGCATACCATGAGCAGTGATATTATCACACTGACACTGCTCAATACCATCATCCCCTTTATTTTCGGTATGGCGGCAATGCTTCTTTTTGGATACGGCTGGATGATCGCTTTTGTAATCGGTATGACACGAATGCCGACTGCCGAAGCGGTTATCGTCCCAATTCTCGATGAATTCAAGCTCATCAAAACCAGGATCGGCACGTTTATTGTCGGTGCCGGCGTACTCGATGACGTCATCGAAGTTTTTCTGGTCGCTTTTGTCTCCGTCTGGATCGGAATACGCGCAGGAGAAGAGAGCGGCAGCGATGAAATCATCATACTCACATTCGGTGTTATCGCCTTTTTACTCTTCTTCTGGATTATGTATCGCTACTTTTATCGTGTTTTTCACCGTGTCATCCCCCAAAATGCAGCATCACTTCTAATCCTCTCTCTGATGATTCTTTTTCTCTTTGGGGCGTTCAGTGAAAAAAGTGAAATCGGTATGGTTGTCGGAGCCATTTTTGCCGGTATTATTATCAAACCGATGCTGGCAGATATTCATCCCGCCGGTGATACAATTCAAAAGATCATTTCCCTGCTCAGCTATGGATTTTTCGGTATTCTCTTCTTCTTCTGGATCGGATACAATATTGATATGGCAGGTTTCATCAAAGAGCCGATGCTGGCTATCGTACTCTACCTCGCAGGGACACTAGGCAAGCTGCTGGGTGCGATGCTGATGGTTCCCCTTAAAAAAATGACTTTCAAAGAGGCACTCATTATCGGTATCGGTCTGGATGCCAGACTCACTACAGAGATCATTGTCGCACAGCTTCTTTTCAGTGCCGCTATTATCGATACACATCTTTTCACTGCTTTGGTTGCCGCATCCTCTTTCACCGCACTCACCGTACCTCTGCTCTTCGCTTTGCTCGTGCGCTATTTCGGCAATGATATGCAATACCACTACTACACAACAAACAATGTCAAATATAAAGGACACAGATGAACTGGGATCTGACACTGGAAATCATCATCTCCATCGCACTTGGGCTGTTGATCGGTCTGCAGCGGGAGATCTACTACCGCCGCAACAACCGCAAGGAGTTCGCAGGTACGAGAACGTTTGCGCTGATTGCACTGCTCGGCTTTCTGAGCGCCTGGATGCAAAAGAGTATTCCCCATTTTCTGCTTTTCATGATGCTTGTTTTCGGTCTTTTGGTGACAGCCGCATTTGTCTATAAAGTGTTCTACTCCAAAGCCAAAGGTGCTACGAGTGAGATTACGGCGCTGATTACTTTTATACTAGGTGTCATGGTCTATGAGGGGTATCGCAACTATGCGCTTTTTCTTACTGTCATCATTGTGGTGCTGCTGGAATTTAAAAGCAAGTTTGTGCTTTTTGAAGAGCACGTCGCCCCGGAAGATTCGGAAGCTGCCGTACTCTTTCTGGCAATGACGTTTGTCATTCTCCCTCTCCTGCCAGACAAAACAATCGACCCGTTCAATGTCTTCAACCCTTACCAGACATGGCTGATGGTCGTACTGGTAGCGGGTATCTCTTTTGTCGGGTATGTAGCCATCAAGATCCTGGGCACCAAACGGGGTGTCTTTCTAACCGGTATTTTCGGCGGTCTCATCTCATCAACCGCTGTCTCTATCACCCTGTCGAAACTCTATGCACTCAGACAGAGTTTTATCAAAAACTATGCGGGCGGTATTGCCGTCGCTTCGACGTTCATGTATCTGCGTGTTTTGTTTGAAGCAACAGTCTTTAACTTCAAACTGGCAAAAATTCTCGTTTTTCCCTATATGGCAGCGGCACTCAGCGGGCTCGCTTTTGTCTTTTATCTCTATCAAACTTCCAAAACCCATCAGGTAGAAGAGAGTTCGGTACGTACCAACCCGCTGGAACTCTCCGAAGCCCTGAAGCTCGGTCTGCTTTTCGGGCTTATTTTGGGTTCTATCGGCTTTTTTCAGGCACGCTACGGCAATGCAGGGGTCTATGTGGTTTCCGCACTCTCCGGCTTGACTGATGTCGATGCTATCACCCTCTCTCTCTCGAAACTCGCCGGTACCAAAATCACCCAAAGCGCTGCGGTTTACGGCATTGTCATCGCATCGGTGGTCAATTCGTTTGTGAAGCTGGGAATCGTTTTTGTCGTAGGTGGAAGAAAACTGGGAGGGATACTGACCCTCTTTTATCTGCTGACAATCGCAGCGATGGCGGGAGCGCTCTTTATGGTATCGGAACACATTCTGGCTTAGCAGCCGGTGTCTGTTTCGGTTTTGTACAAGTCAGAAGATATTCGGTAGTGGTGATGGTGTTGCTGTAAAGATTGGCAGCGACTTTTTCATCGGTAGAGATCTCTTTGGCACAGAAAGTACCGTGCTCTTGTATGCACTGTTGTTTGTATGGTTTCAGGAAAGCGGGATCGGTCAGGAAAACGGTGCGCTCTTCCGTCTCCATCGGTCCCCGATTCCAGCATCCCCAAAAACTGCTCATGATGATAAGAGTGACAACCAGATGCTTTTTCATAACATCTATTGTAACACAAAGAGCGCAATTTAGACTAAATTTTTGAAATCAATCCAAAAATCAAAGAGAAAAGAGTCCCTGTCGTTTAAGAACAGTGACCCCCGCCGCAACAACCCGATTTTCCACGTTCATTAACGCTGATTTTAAAAACATCGCCCTCTTCGACCACTTCAAACTCATGTTTCTGGCAAAATTCCTGATTCATCTCTTTGGTCATATTGAGCGCCTGCAGCAAGGCATTGTCTTTGTCATCGAACTTCATGTTGTTTGTGAAGTCGCTTTTTTTAAAACAACCGCACTCTTTCTCTACGTGTACCGTAAACATTGGTTTCTCCTTCATGTATGAAATAATCATTTTTACATGAAAAAGAGTATCATACTAAGGCTTAAAAAGGAGTTATTTTATCTTGTTTATTTTTCAGGCATACACCTGCAGACTTTCCATCTGCTTTTCAAGCATATCAAATACATTTTTTGCCAGTTCCCGTATCTCATCGACCGCGTCAAACGCTTTGAGCATATCATCCATTTTCGTCAGCGTGGCATCTTTGATAAAATTTTTATGGTTCTCATTTTTGGGTTCCGGCAAAAGATTTTTCATATCGAAAGCAAGATTCGTTGCCTGTTTATGATCCATCCCGCCGTCGCGCTTTTGGAATATGTTGAGCAACGGTTCGATCTTTTTCAATGCCTCTGCAATCTCTTTTTTATCCTGCTCATCTATACCGTTCCCCTCATAGGAAAAACTGTATCCATACGTTTCACGGATGGAAAGGCTCATTTCATGAAGTACCTGATCCTGTTTTTCAGAAAATTCCGTATCTTTGCCGTTGTACATAGAGAGCGATATTTTATCGCCGGAGGAAGTCTTCATGCTAAAGTCGAAACTTTGCATGGTGGAAGTGGATACTGAAGCGCCAAACATTATATGCCCTTTTTATTGTAAATCGTCATGAAAACTGTTTTCCTCCACTTATTTCTGAAAAAAGATAAAAAACTTACATTTTCCTTAAAAGATGCTTGACTTTTTTACAAGATTATGGTATGGTGTATCCAGATAGTTGAGTCATGTGCTATAAACAATACTCAGCGAAAGGAGTTAAAATGCAATATTACAGAAAAGAAGAAGGGAAAGACAAAATCACTTGTCTGCTATGCCGCCACTACTGCCAGCTCAAGGAGGGTCAAGTCGGTGTCTGCGGTGTCAACAAAAACGAACACGGGGAACTTAAAAACCTCGTTTACGGACACCCCATCGCACTCAATGTCGATCCGGTAGAGAAGAAACCGCTTTACCATTTGCTGCCCGGTACGACGGCGCTTTCGTTCGGTACAGTCGGCTGTAACTTCAAGTGCCCGTTCTGTCAGAACTGGGATATCTCACAGACATCCAAAGTCAACGAGAACATCGAAGTAAGCCCGGAGAAGATGGTAGACCTCGCACTCGAAAACGGATGCAGTTCCATCGCCTACACCTACAATGAACCGACCATCTTTTACCCATACGCAAAAGATATCGGTGTCATCGGCAGAGAGAAGGGGTTGAAAAATATCTTCGTCAGCAACGGGTTTGAAACACCCGAGATTATCGAAGATATGCCGAGCTGGCTAGACGCAGCCAACATCGATCTCAAAAGCTGGGACGATGCCTACTATAAAAAGGTACTCAAGGGAGGTCTCGAAGCGGTCAAAGACACACTCAGACGCATGGTCGATGCGGGCATCTGGGTCGAAGTAACGACACTGCTCATCGAAGGAGAAAACGACAGCAACGAAGACCTCGAAGCGATGGCAGATTTTATCGCCAACGAGCTTGGACGCCATGTACCGTGGCACCTCAGCGCATTTCACCCGGACTATAAAATGCAAGACCACAAATGGACAGGACTGGAGACACTCAAACGCGCCAGCGACATCGCCAAAAAAGCGGGTCTCTACTATGTCTATATGGGCAATGTCCCGGTACACGGAGACACATTCTGTCCCGACTGCGGAGAGCTTTTGATAGACCGCACCGGTTACTCGGTGACAGTCAACAAACTCAAAGAGGGGCACTGTCCGAAATGTAACCGCGCCATCGAAGGCGTGTGGGAATCGGGAAGTTACATTCCCGTTAAAAACAGAGAAAAAACAACGGCATAAAGGAGGATTCTATGACAATACGAAAAGACGCCGTAGCAGGACAATTTTACCCTACGTCATCAACAGAAATAGAGAGTATGATCGAACACTATAACAAAATTCTGGACGAACATCTGAAAGACAAATCAGTGCTTGCACTGAAACCGAGGGCAATCATCGTCCCGCATGCGGGATATGTCTATTCCGCATTTACCGCGAATTTTGCTTTCAGACTGCTTGCCAATACCGAAGCAAAACGGGTAGTGGTCATCGGACCGAGCCACAGGGTTTACCTGAAAGGAACCAGCATCAGCGATTACGACAGCTATGAGACACCTTTCGGTGCACTGCCGATCGACAAAACATTGGTCAAAGATCTCGAAACACGCTTCGGACTCATCTTTGCACCCGATGCACATCATGAACACAGCACCGAAGTGCAAATGCCTTTTGTCAAACGTTACGATCCCGAAGCTTCAGTCGTCGAACTGGTTTACGGAGACGAAGATCCCGCCAGACTGGCAGAGGTCATCGACTACCTGCTGGACGATCCGGAAACAGTGGTGGTAATCAGTACCGACCTGAGCCACTATTACGACATAGAAAAAGCCAACAGGCTCGACAATATCTGTATGCAGGCAGTTTCAGAACGCGATCCGGCAAAACTGCATGAAGGCTGTGAGGCATGCGGTAAAATCGGTGTCGAAGCGATGCTTCTGGCAGCACAGAAACGTGACCTCAAACCGGTACTGCTGGACTACAGAACCAGTGCCGACGCCAGCGGCGACGAATCACAAGTCGTCGGCTATATGAGCGCGGCATTTGTGGAGTAATCCCATGGTGATCGACAACCTGATTCAGGCGGAGCATATCATGCAAGATTTCGCGCTCCGCACCGGACTCATCGGCAAAGCTGAACCTAAACGCTATCTCTGGACAGATGCGTTTGCCGTGTGCAACTTTCTGGGGCTCTATGAGTCGCAAAAAGATACCAAGTATCTCGATCTTGCCAAAAAACTGGTCGATCAGGTACACCATACACTGGGCAAAGAGCGTAGCGACAGCGGTAAACAGGGCTGGATCAGCGGACTGGACGACAAAGAGGGGGAAGCACATCCGACCGCCGGAGGACTTCGCATCGGCAAAGAGTTACCCGAGAGAAGAAGTGACGAACCCTACGACGACAAACTCGAGTGGGATCGCGACGGACAATACTTCCACTACCTGACCAAATGGATGCACGCCCTGGGACGTATGACCGAACTCACCGGTGACTACCGATACAATCGCCGGGGAATCGAACTGGCAAAAACAGCATTTGAAAAGTTCACCTATCTGGAACCAAACAGCGGACAGAGACTGATGTTCTGGAAGATGAGCATCCACCTCGACAGACCGCTGGTCAGTTCCATGGGACAGCACGACGCACTCGACGCCTGGATCACGTACCAGAAACTACAACAGATAGCGCAGACAGATCCGTCATACGACACTGCGTACGATCTGAGCGGTGAAATAGACGCACTCAGAGCCATGACCGCGCATACATCACTCGCTACGGCGGATGCCCTCGGTATCGGCGGGCTTTTAAGTGATACCTGGTTTTTAACCAAGTTGCCGTCAGCAGATAAAAAGATGCTTGAAAAACTGCTCATCGCATCGGTTCAAAGTTTACAGGCATTTGTCCAGCACGACAAAAGCCTCACCTACCCTGCCGAATACCGGCTTGCATTTCGTGAGCTCGGCATGGCGACAGGTCTTGAAGCCATCAGAAAGATGGATACAAAACTCAGCGAACCTTTCAGCCGCTTCCTGCCGCTGGGAGAGGAGATAATCGCATTCTGGAGTGATGAAGAACACCAGAAAAACAGTACATGGCAGGAACACGAAGATATCAATACCGTCATGCTCGCCACAGCGCTGGCACCTGACGGATACCTTGGAGGTACATCATGAAAAACAACAAAGAACTCATCACCTCGATGATCGCCGGCGGTGCCCTGAAATCGCCGCAGATTATCGAAGCGTTTGAAAAAATAGACAGAAAAAATTTTATTCCGGAAGATTTCAGGGAGCACATCTACATCGACAGACCGCTGCCCATCGGCAAAGAGCAAACCATCTCACAACCGTCGACGGTAGCATTTATGCTTGAACGACTGGAACCCCAAAAAGGGGACAAGATTCTCGACATCGGTTCAGGATCGGGCTGGACGACAGCGCTTCTGTGCCAGATTGTCGGAGAAGAAGGCAGTGTACTCGGTCTCGAAAGACACGATGAACTGGTCGAAAAAGGACAACAGAATCTTGCCAGACTCGGTCTCGGTGATCATTGCCGTATCGAAAAAGCAGGCAAAGAGCTGGGAACTCCCGGCAAACAGTACGATAAAATCCTCGTCTCGGCAAGCGCCGAAGAGATTCCCGAAGAGCTCTTCGACCAGCTGAAAATCGGGGGTATTTTGGTCATCCCTGTTCAAAACTCGATTTTTCGTTTCAAAAAACTCTCCGACACCAAAGTCGAAGCACAGGAGTTTCCCGGCTTTGTCTTTGTACCGCTGATCAGAGAAAAATCCAAAAAAGAGGAGCGTGTATAACGCTTCTCCCCCTCTTCATACCAAAAATACCCGACAAATTACCAAAATAAGTACCTGCTAATCCAAAAAGTATTATCCTATTGTCAGTACTATCACAAGGAGCTTTTTTATGCAAAGATTGATTATGCTGTTCATACTTTTGATGATTGTCGTCGGTTTGGGATGGATCTTTAAACCTAAAATCACCCCATACTATGCACAACTGACCAAACCCCATGTCGGACTTGCGACAAACTTACAGCCTGACTCTCAAAAAGATGCCCACTATATTGGTTCCAAAAAGTGCCGTGAGTGTCACAAAGAACAGTATCACGACTGGAAAAATTCCATGCACAGCAAAATGATACAGGATATCCGAAAAGATTCCGGTGTCGTTGTCGCCGACTTTTCAAAACTGCCGGACGATGCGGACTTTACCCTCAAAGAAGCGGTCTATACGATTGGCGGAAAGTTCAAACAGCGCTATATGATTCCCGCCAAAATCAACGGAAAAGAGGACTACCGTCTGGGCAATTACCAATGGAATACCCAAACCAAAAAGTGGCAGCATTTCAAACCGTGGAAATACTGGTACCACGACGCGTACCCTCATGACAACCACCAGTTTCCGACCTCCAACACCTGCGACGGCTGCCACTTTACCGGATATATGGCAACAGGCAAACGGGTCGAACCGGCTATCGCCTGTGAAAACTGCCACGGTCCCGGTTCCAACCACGCCAAAGAGCCGAAAAATCCGGTCTATAAAGCAAGTCTGAGCGATCCTATCCGTACCAACGAAGTCTGCCTGCAGTGCCATATGCGCAACCGCGACAACCGTCTGAAAAAGAACCCAAATATTAAATCACTCTGGATGGACGCGAAAGATTATCCCGCCGGTTACCAGCCCGGTAAACCGCTCATCGACTATAAACTCGCCGCACCGTTTGTCAAAGGAGAAGCCACCAAAGAGTTCTGGCCAAACGGTGCCGCCAAAAAGAACCGGACACAGGGTAACGAATATGTCAGAGATGCCATGTACCACCACGGTATTACCTGTATCAACTGCCACGATCCCCACAAACTCACCAATACCGCCCAAAAGAGTGAAGGCAACGCCGCCTGCATGAAATGCCACTCGTTCGGCTCCATCATCGGACCGCACCAGCCGTCACTCACTGCCCACACTCACCATAAAAAAGACTCCAAAGGCTCCCTCTGCATCGAATGCCATATGCCGAAAACCGGTAGTCACACCGGAAAGTCCCCGCTGACCGTTCGATCGCATATGTTCGCATTCACCTCACCGGCAGAGACAAAAGCGTGGAACATGCCCGCCGAAACAAATGCATGTTACGCCTGCCACAAAGAGCGTGG
>JALWRO010000283.1:520-12700 GCA_027080605.1 Campylobacterales bacterium | reverse complement strand
GTCACACCGGAAAGTCCCCGCTGACCGTTCGATCGCATATGTTCGCATTCACCTCACCGGCAGAGACAAAAGCGTGGAACATGCCCGCCGAAACAAATGCATGTTACGCCTGCCACAAAGAGCGTGGACTCGACCGACTCCAGCAAGATCTTGACAGCTGGGGGATGGAAGAGTGGAGCAAACAGGAACTCCTCAGCCACACACTGCTGGAGAAGAAGAAAGAGAAGTGATTCTCTTTCCCCCCCCAATCACTGCATCAAAACTTGAGTATGTTTATCCGTTTTGATGGAAACACTGAACACCGTCGAAACCAAAAATATAGACTTCATCGATCGTTTTGATGAAGATATCAGTAAAAGATGTTAAATTTTTCAAAATAATTTATTTTTTTAATCCTCTTCTGAAACAGTTTCTATTACCATACAAAAAGATATTTTGCCTACACCCACAAAACAAAAGAGACTCTCATGAAAGAAGCGATCAAACTCTGGATACCCATGTTGCTGCTGATCGGCGGTGCCTTCTGGTTCACAAGCCGTTTTATCCAACCCGAACCGAAAAAAGAGTTGACCATCGCTACCGGAAGAGAAGGTGGTGTCTATTACAGCTATGCCATACGCTACAAAAAACTGCTCGAAGAGGAAGGCGTAAAAGTACACCTGCTGCCAAGCGCCGGTTCTGTGGAAACAAGAAAACTTCTGCTTTCACATAAAGCCGATATCGGCTTCATGCAGGGAGGTACCGCCAAAAAAAGTGATGAAAAGAAAATAAACGCAATAGCAGCTATCTACCCCGAACCGCTTTGGATTTTCATTGCCAAGAAAAGTGATATCAACACCATCAACGATTTGCGCACGAAACGCATCGCAATCGGAGAACGCGGCAGCGGTACCTTTGCCCTAAGTCAAAAACTCCTTCATGAAGCAGGCATAGACAGCAACAACACTGCATTGCTTGACATCAACGACTCCCGTGCGTGCAAGTTGCTGAAAAGAGGTGAAATCGACACCCTTTTTCGTGTCATCTCCGCCACTTCTCCCAAAATCAGAAGCTGTTTTGAAAACCCCACACTCAAACTGCTCCCTATCCGCCGTATCGACGCTTTTATCCTCCGGTTCCCCTACCTGGAGAAAGTCACCTTGCCCGAAGGCGCGATCGATCTCGCCCAAAATATCCCGACACACGATCTTGACCTGCTCGCCGCCCCGGCAATGGTCGTAACCTCAAACGATCTCGACAAAGTACTCGTACGACTCATGGCACGGGTCGTCAAAAAAGCACACAACCCACCCGCCCGACTCAAAAGTGACGGCACCGCCTATCCCAACATCACCGCTACACAACTGCCGGTACACCCCTCTGCAGCACGCTATTTCACCGAAGGAGATACTTGGCTTGAGAAAATTTTCCCCTACTGGATCGCCGCCAACATCTACCGCCTCAAAATCTTGCTCATTCCGATCCTGACGCTGCTCATCCCTCTTTTAAAAAGTTTCCTGCCACTCTACCGCTGGCGCATCCGCTCCAAAATCTACCGCTGGTACCACCAACTCAACGAAGTCGACCGGCAAATGGAAACACTCCCACCCGAAGAGATTCCCGAACAAATCGAAAAACTGGAACAACTGCAAAATGAAATCAAACAACATACCGACGTACCGCTGTCATATATGGGAGAGTACTATCTGCTGCGTACGCATGTCGCTTTTGTATTGCAAAGACTGAGGGAGGTGCAGAAAAAGAACTCAGATTCTCTTTGAGATTTACACTAATCTAACATACTATCTTCTACCCATTCAAGCATCTTTTCATCATGTTCATACAATTCCAAATAGAGCTGTGCAGATTCCTCCAGTCGTTTACACTCCAGATCCTTTTTCAGACGCTCCAGCGCATCCCGAATCATATCACTTTTGTTTTTGAAACCGAACTCTTTATGAAAAGAGAGGAAATCTGCTAACTCATCTGTCAGGGTGATTTTAAACTGTACCATTTATTCTATCACTTCAACAGCTAAAACTGAGAATTAAACTAATTCTCGTTTCTATCTGCAACATCTCTTCATATGTGAGTGTTGCAATTCTCTCGGTACCGAGTCTTCGGATATCAACTGCCCGAATCTGATCACACATCAGATCTGAGTCATTGTGCAGTTTTTCTCTTTTAGAAATGCGGAAACGTAAAGGGGAGGCATCTATGAGATTGGTTGTAAGCGGTACAATTACCACCGTTGTATGTCCTGCTGCTGTTAAATCATCCGCTTGCAATATCAATACCGGTCGTATTTTCCCAGGCTCCGTACCTCTGGCAGGATTCAATCTAGCTGGAAAGATCGTACCTCTTTTATAAAGCATCGAGACCATCTTCCAACGTCTCATCAAACGCTTCCGCAACTCTCCGACTCTCTTCCCGCACTTTCAGAGATGCTTCTTTAAACTGCTCTTTCAGGCGCCTGCGAAATACATTTTTCTCATACTCTGCCACCGCCTGGCGTATCAATTCACTTTTACTCATATGTTGCTCTTTCGCCAATTTACTCAAGCGTTCAAAAAAGGCATCATCCGTTTTCAATGTCACTGTTCTCATGAACTTATTCCTTAATTTGGTAATACCATTATACTTGCTTTTGTAAATCGTGTCAAACTTACCGCAGGAACAGAAAAGAAATGGAGTTCATATTTATTAAGAAGTTCATGAAGTTATCACCGCACCGGTAACTATTTTTTATAGTTTCGATGCAGTAATGGTTGTTAGTTACAGCAACAACAATCTACCGTTACTTTTTGTTTGACGGTTTTATACTTGGTGACACACTTTTTCACCTTTTTATAACCGCAAAAATTACCACAGGCATCATATGTCGGTACACATACTGTACTGCACACTTTGTAAGGTACACATTTGGTGATTACCTTCACACATTTTGCAGGCTGACAACAGCTTGTAACACAACAGTCAGCACTTGCACTCACACCTGCCAATAACGCCGCCGAGACCAAAATAGTTTTTAAGTTTTTCATTTTTACCTCCTTCTAAAACTATAGAGAAATCATAACACTATTTGTGTAAATTTGGTAATAGTTATTTTACCTAATAAATTAAAATAAGCCATTGAGTTAAAAATATTTTATCTTAACTGGACAACTAAAGTATCTATTCTTTATAGAGAAGAATATTAAACTAATTAAAACGCTATAATTTCAAAAAACTTTCCGAAAGGAGGCTTTATGCAAAATCGTGAAATCGCCGCCATCTTCAATGAACTGGCTGATCTGCTGGAAATCAAAGGTGAAAACCCGTTTAAAGTACGTGCATACCGCAATGCAGCAAGGACGCTGGAGTCTATTGGAAAACCGGTGGAAGAGATGGTCGCAGAAGGCAAAGACCTCTCTATCCTGCCGGGAATCGGTAAAGATCTTGCCGAAAAAATCAAAGAGATTCTTCGTACGGGGAAATTGCAAAAACTGGATAATCTGAAAAAAGAGATCCCCGAAGCACTGCGTGCACTGCTCTCCATCGAAGGGCTGGGTCCCAAACGGGTCAAAGTACTTTACGAAACACTGCATATCAGTGATCCCGATGCGCTCAAAGAAGCGGCTTTACATCATGAAATAAGCAAACTGCCCGGTTTCGGTCCCAAAACGGAAGAGAAGATTTTAAAAGGTATCCGCCTGCTCAAACAGGAAGGAGTGCGTTTTCTCTTTGCCGAAGCAGAACCCATCGTCGAAGAGCTGATCGCCTATCTGCAAAAGGCGCCGGGGATTTTGACCATCGAAGCGGCGGGAAGTTTCCGAAGGAAAAAAGAGACCGTCGGTGATGTTGACATGCTCTGTACCGCAAAAGAACCGCCGAAAGTAATCGACTATTTTACAAAGTTTTCCCAGGTACTGGAGGTGATCTCCGCCGGTACGACACGCTCAACCGTCGTTTTAAAAAACAGTCTTCAGATCGATCTTCGGGTCGTTGAAAAAGAGAGTTACGGCGCCGCCCTGCACTACTTTACCGGTTCCAAAACGCATGTCATCGCTATTCGGCAAATCGCCATCGACCTTGGACTGAAAATCAACGAATACGGTGTCTATCAAAAGGAGCAGAAGGTCGCAGGGTTGACGGAAAAAGATGTTTACGAAAGTGTGCATCTTCCCGTCATACCGCCGGAGCTTCGGGAAAACAGAGGAGAGATAGAAGCCGCTGCCAAAAACAGACTGCCAAACCTCATCACCCTGGAAGATATTCGGGGTGATTTGCACATGCACACGACATACAGCGACGGAATGGATACCCTCGAAACAATGGTCAAAACAGCTATCGCAAAAAACTACACATACATCGCCGTCACCGATCACAGCGCCACCCTTGCCGTTGTCAAAGGACTGGACGCCCAAAAGGCACTCAAACAGTTTGAAGAGATTGAAAAACTAAGAGAAAGATATGCCCCCTTTCACATCTTCAAAGGCATGGAAGTCGATATCCTCGAAGACGGATCACCCGGGATGGAAGATGACATTCTAAAACAGCTCGATATCGCCCTCGGTGCGATCCACTCCAAATTCAAACTCACCAGGAAAGCACAAACCAAACGCCTTATCAAAGCGATCCAAAACCCGTACATCAAAGGTATTGCCCACCCCACCGGCAGACTCATCGGCAAACGCGCCCCGCTGGAACTTGATTTTAAAGAGATCTGCAAAGCGATCAAAGAGGAGGGAAAATTTCTCGAAATCAACGCCCAACCCGAACGCCTCGACCTCAATGATGTACTCATCAAAGAAGCCAGAGAAAAAGGCGTCAAATTCAGCATTGCCACCGACGCCCACGCAAGCGGACAACTTTCATATATGCGTTACGGCATCAACCAGGCAAGACGGGGATGGCTGGAGAAGGAGGATGTGGTGAATACGAAAAGTCTGGAGACGTTAGTGAAATTTCTCAAGTAAGCTGTAAATTATACATTGTGATAAGTTGTTCATCGTCAAGAGAGTATCACCTCTCAAAAACGTCATCTGTCGTCCCTTCGTATGTTTTATATGCCTCGAAATCCGCCTCTTTGACTTTGTCGACAATTTTTTTGAAATGCACCTTTTTCTGCGATATAACATACTCCGCATAGTAATCCAAAGCATCCTGCAACACTTCACTCTTCTTTTTGTGTAACACGTCTGCAACTTTCACCAGTTTCTCTTCCTGCAATTTATCGAGTCTTACAATTGTAACCATGGGTAATCCTTACGGTAATTTTATATTACTGTATTCTAGTATTTCATGAATCTATTTGTCAAATGCATCTTTATGAAACCATTGAAAGTTACATTATTATGATTTACTTATGTTATAATACTTAAAATATTTTTCTGGAGTGTTATGCCAACAGTTTTTCGGTATGAAGGGTATCGATTTTTCTTTTTCAGTGATGATCATTTACCTCGTCATATCCATATTGAAAAAGGCGATAGCTATGTACGTATAGAGCTTTCAAATTTAAAAGTGACTGACAGTTATCATATTTCCCCGAAAGAGATAAGAAAACTGCAAAAACTAGTAGAATCAAAAAGAGAAATATTGAGAGGAGCGTGGAATGAGTACTTTAGCTAACAGAACAGTCATCAAAGATGTTACTTTTGATAACAAAATCTCCATCCACCTTAGCAGTGGTGATGTACTCACCATTCCGTACTCATACACACCTAAACTCAAAAGTGCCACAAAAGACCAACTTAAAGAGTATCGACTCATTGCCGGTGGTATCGGTATCCATTTCCCTAAAATCGATGAGGATATTTCTTTAAAAGGTATTATTCAGTACAAACTATCTCATGAACTGTTGGCATCATAAGCTTCACGTATCATTTATCGAGCAACTTACTAACAGTTATGGCATCAATAAGTTAAAAGTAAATCCTTGCCCTCCCCTTTGTCCGTTTGCATTAAGCTGGAGAAGGGAAGTTGCATTAAAAGTCTATTAGGGTCAGGGCTTTACTTTTAACTTTGTATACAAAACAGAAGAGACCGTTTTAACAGTCTCCTTTCAAACTTCATGAAACCACCCGCATCTCCCCTTCCAAAACCATCTCCTCCATCGGCACTTTAAACCCAATCGTCATCCCCTGATTTGTCAGTTCAAATCCCGACTCGCTTTGAGAAAGGGTGTCGAGGCTGTAGATATAAACATCCACCGGCTCGCTGAATGAAAATACTATTGTTTTCCCGGTATAAGGATCATAAAGTTCCAGAGATTCTTTTGCCAAAAGAACATGATTTTCCGCAAACTTCTCTCCTTCGATCTTTACGGCTTTGCTGTCGGCAAAGTGCAGGTTATGTTCCATCAGGTAGAAGAGTTCTTCACCCACGTTGCTTTTTAGTTTGATTTTGAAATCGATGCTGTTTTTGTGCACTTTGAATCTTTTTTTCACACGGGCTTTGTGTGCCTCCCCGCCGACAAAGATGCCGCCGTCACGTTGCAGGGTGAAGGTGCGTTTTTTTACTTTGTGCACGGTAAAAGGCTGGTTGGCGAAGTCTCCGTACTCGGCGAACTGACACTGCTGGAACTGTTCCAGTGAAAAAGCACTGTCGACAATATGATCGACAAAACTGTTTTTCAGGTACCAGTCGGTGATGAGATAGGGTCGGTACTGTTCCAGATCCGCTCCTCCCAGATTGTGGATGGTCGAGATGCCCTCCTCTTCATGAGAAGCTTCTTCCTCTGTCTGCGGATGTCTGATCTTGTCATGATAGGCTTCGTCGTAGCGTGTCAGGGTGTTAGCGAAGTTGAACTGTTTGTCGCGTATGTCCAGTTCACAGAGCTGTCCGCCTGTTTTGGTGTCGAACACGGCTACGAGTTCGTCTGTCAGGCATCTGACTTCGTCATAGCCGTCGCAGTTGTCATCATGAATGATGATCTTCTCTTTGCCTTTATACGCTTCATTTTCACACCCGATGATAAAACGCCAGGCGTTGTCGCGGAGATTTGGCAGGTAGATACCACCAAAAACACCGTGCCAGAGGACATCGTTGGTCTGGGCTTTGTAGAGGTTTTCCATGAAGTCCGGGTTTTTGCGTTTCGCGTTGGAGGAGAGTGCGATCATCCGCTTGTGGATTTGGTTGGACTCATAGTATTTCACCAGAAAGTTTTTCCAGATGGAGCCTTTGACAAACTTTTCAATCGTCTCGGCGGGGAATGCATCCGTAAGGGTGTGTTTGACCTTTTCCAGCTCCAGCGCATCGTGCGGACGCAGCGACCACTCTCCCATCTCAAAATAGGAGGTCGTCGGAAGGTACGCCAGTGAGATCGGTTTGGCGGTTTGCAGATACGCTTCGTAAGTCATCGTTTCGATCGTGTCACTCTCCAGCACCGCTTCGATAAACCGTTTCAGCCACCCTTTTTCATAGACCCATTCATATGTCTGCGGCCAGATACCGAACTTCTCTCCGTCGTCAAAAATCACACCCGCACTGATCTCCTCCGAAGCGATGCTCTCCAGATAACTGCACGACTCTTTTTCCGGTGCAAAGGGAATCTGATAGCGCAGGTTTTTATTGATCGGGAAGAGTTTGAGTACTTTCCCCTCCTCTTCGGTCAGGAAATAACCGTTGAGTTTTTCCTGATCGAAGCCGCTGCTGATAAAATGGTAGTCATCCACCACCACATACTCGATCCCGCACTTGATGAGATCCTTGGTGATCGCCCCGTCCCAGACACGTTCCGTCAGCCACAAACCTTTCGGACGCTGCCCGAAGTGTGTCTCGATAAAGTCGCTCAGTTTGTCGATCTGCGCCCTTCGGTCACGTGAGGGAATCGATGCCAAAATCGGTTCATAAAAGCCACCTGTCAGAAACTCCACCTGCCCTCTATCTGCCAGTTTTTGCATCAGCGCAAAGAGTTTCGGCGCATGGTCACGGATATACTCCAGCAGCCATCCGCTGTAATGCACACTAAACGCAAACTCCGGATACTCCGCCGCTATCTCAAAAAAAGGGAGGTACGATTTGGCAATCGCCTCTTCGAGCACTTCATGAAAGTTATCGACAGGCTGGTGACAGTGCAGCCCCAGCAAGAGAGCAGTTTTTTTCATATTTTTCCTTATATAAACCAATATTTTTCGAGGTGATCCAGTTTCGAGAGCTGGATTTTGGTATAGAGCGGAATCTGCTGCGTCAGCTGCCCGTCCACCACCAGACCAAACGATATCTCTTTCTCCCACACCAGCACTTTCTCCACCGCCAGTTCAAATACCGAACCGCCCTGTACCCGCCCCGCTTTTCTTTTGAGCAGCTTGTTTTGAATCGGAAAGCGATACTCCTTCTCTTCCGTCTGCAACACGATTTCCGCTTTTCCCAATAAAGAGGCGATCTCCCCTTTCATCATAAAGTAGCAGCACTCCGCATCCCAGCCCAGCAACAGTTTTTCGATCTGAAAATCCTGCATATTCATCGACGAGAGTTCATGTAAAAGATCCATTTCACCGGCGCCCATCCACTCAAAAAAAGAGCTTATTTTGCCGTCAATCACGGGAGTCACTTCAGAAACCGGCTTTTTGAAAAAGAGCGTTTTTGTCGTGCTCTCTTCCGTTACAATCGGCTCAAAGAGTATATGCGGCGGATTTTGCCCCATAAGATGATAGACGTTGATCAAATGCTTGCGAAAGAGTGCGTCGAAGGTGTCTTTTTCAACAGTATGATGATCGTCTCCGTACCACCAGAACCAGTCGCTGCTCTCGGCGATCAAAAACTCTTTGAGAATCTGTCTGCGTCGTGTTTCGTCAAGTGTTCCTTTGACTTTTTCATACGCCTCGCGCGTCTGATAAATCAGCTCCCACGCCCGGTTCTTCTCCGGATGCCCGATCCAGATGTTGAAATTTCCCCCGATCCAGCTACCGGGTTCAAGTGCGTAGAGTGCAAACTCGGGAATCTTTTCATTATCCATACTCTCCGCCATCGTAGCTGTTTCGCACCACGAAAGCTCCGCCAGTCTTTGGTAAAGCAGTTGAAAAAAGTCATAGGCGTTATTCGGATAGTACTCCCAGGCATTTTCGCCGTCGAGGATCACATTGACCAGCGTATTTTCAGAACTGCTTTCATGAATACGCTTCAGCCTTGCGATGAAATCCTCCACCGCCTTGTCCGCATCCCAGCCGCTGTACGTAAAGCCCATCAGATCACTCAGCGCGTGGTCACGAAAAAAGAGCGCAATGGAATTTTCTTGAAAATAGAGTCTGTTTCTGCGGTAAATCGTATTTTTGTCGTGGGTTTTGAGGGTTTTGTAGAGAATCTCTTCATCCGTCGCCGCCCATTTGATTTTATGATCGGACAAGATGTTGAGAAATTCATAACTCACCGCACCCTCTGCCGGCCAGAAACCTGTCGGTTTGGTTCTGAAAACTTTTTGATAGTAGGCAATTGCCCGCTCCGTCTGTTCCACTGCATCTTCATGAAGTGAGCCTTCGACGTGGGGAATGGGTGTGTCAGGATTTGCCCGCTTGCCGTTTTCAATGTTGAGCAGCAGCGGTGAAATAGGATGATTAAACGGTGTGGTCGATACTTCAATACGCCCCTGCTGCATCAATTTTTGATAGTAGGGAATGATCTTTGCAATAAATGCGGTCAACGCTTTTAAAAGTTCTATCTTCTCTTCATGAGAGAAGTGTTCCCCTTTGGCAAACAACGTTTTAACGGTTTCGTCGTGTTCACGCAGATAGACACCACACCATGAAAGCAGATACAACACTTCCAGATCCAGAAACTCCTGATCGGAAAAACCGGCGCTCACCGCTTCATTGTCTCCCAGAAGCATCTTCTTTTCATACAGTGCAAAATAGCGGGGAATCGGTTTGATCATATGCTCGACATTGGCATAAAAGAGGTGCTCCGCAAGGTAGAGTCGCTGTTCTGGGCGCAGTGCGTCCACCTCCTTGCGCAGCGCGATAAGCAGTTTGTCCCTGACATCAAAATCTTCATACGCTTTGAGCTGCACCATCAGGGAAGGAACGAGATTGAACGTCGCTTTGATCCCCGGCACCTGTTCGAGATACCAGGGCATATCGTAATAATCTTTGATGGCGTGCAAAAAGACCCACGGCATGACAATCTCGCCGCTCTGGTCATCCCTGTAGTAGGGCTGGTGCATATGCCACAGAAAGTTAAGCGTCGTCTTTTTCACTGATCCACTGTCCTATTTTCTCCTGATATGTCGCCAGAAGCGCTTTGCCTTTGGCTTCATCTTCCGCCTGAATGTAGAGATTGAGGTTGTCGTCATACTGATCCGGGATCATCAGTACCCAGTCGTTCTCAGCCAGCCAGATTTTTACGCCGTCTTCCATCGAAGCGCGTTTGCCTTTGGCATCTTCGAGAAATTTGCGCATCATCTTCCCTTTGAGACTTGACGGACACGCTACCTGCTGCTCCAGATAGAAAAAGTTTTTCACCTCATCGGCAATATCACTCAACCTGAGTTGATGTTTACTCAAAATCTCCAGTACTTTCAGACTGGCAAAAATCGCATCACGATTGAGCGCGAACTCGGTAAAGGCAAAGTTCCCTTCCACCGATGCTACCAGAAAATACTCTTTCAGTTTTTCAGCGGTAAAGTTGCGATACTTCCCGCGCTCGATTTCCAGGTTCTCAAACTTCGTATCGTAGATATCCGGCGCCCAGGAAGGTACGAAAATCTTTTTCTTTTCATCTACGGTTGTATTGATCAGGTTAAGCACTGTCAACAGCGCAATATGCCCGGGCAACACTTCCCCTTTGTCAGTCGCCAGCAGCATCTTCTGTCCGTTGGGATAAATGATAAACCCGAGATCATACGAAAGACTCTGTACGATTCTGGAGAGATTTTCGCGTGATTTTTTCTCCAGTGTCGGCAGTGTCGAGAGCTTCTTTTCATCGGGATTGACATTGAGCATGATGTGTTCGGTCTGAAGCTCGTTCAACAGATCAGGATAGATCTTGGCGACCGAACCGTTCATCATATCGACGATGATTTTATGTTCATGAATACGAATCGCATCCAGATCCAGATGTTTTAAAATCTCCTCTTTGTACTCTTTCTCCAAAAATTCCGCTACCTGAATTTCACCGATATCATCCGGATCGACACGGCGGAAACTTTCACGGAAGAAGAGACGCTCGATACTTTTTGCCATATTGGTATCTATACGCAGTCCCTCTTCGGTAAAGAAGAGAATCTCTGTATGCGTTTTGTCGGTAATACTCTGTCGGAAGTGTACACCTCCGCTAATATCTTTCTGGTGTGCCAGATGGTAACGCATCGCCGCCGACGGCATATAGGTAATATCCACAACATTGATTCCCGAAGAGAGCAAACCGCCCAGAAACGCACGCTTGAGCATACGGGAACTTCTGTGGTAGTCTCTGGAAACATAGACAGTACTTCCCAGCGGCAGCATCGCTCCAAACGCTTCGGCAAGTTTGGTGGACATTTCACATGAAAGCTCTATGTTCGTGCGTCCCCGGACAGTACCCTCTTCGAAGATAGAAGATTTATATTTGCTTCCCCAGATGACATTGTTACTGACGATAGCGCCCTCTTCGATTATCTTGTCCGGCCAGACAATGACATCTTTTTCGATGGTAACATCGTCGAGAATATCACAGTTCTCCGCGATAATCGCACCGGTTTTGATGACCGTATGCTCTCCCAGACTGTTTTTGTCACAAATGACCGCCTGACACAACCGGGAATCTTTCCCGATTACAATATCGTTCCAAAGCACGCTGTTGTGCATGCTGACATTGTCTTCGATACGCACATTGTTGCCGATAACGACATTGAACAGTTTCACGTTTTTGCCGATCGAAACATTTTCACCCAGAATCACGGTGCCTTTGATTTCCACATGACTGTAATCACGCCTGTCTGCGGCAAACAGCTGATCTGCTTCAGGGTCGATGTGATACCCCGAAAAATCAAAGTTCACTTTACCGGCGAGAATATCCCCATAGACATCACGGTAACTGTAAGGGTTTCCGACATCTCTCCAGTAACCGGTCACTTTCGGTCCGTAAAGAGTGATATTTTCATCCATCAGCAGCGGGAAGAGATCTTTGGCAAAGTCGAAGTTGGTCTCTGCGGGAATGTACTCCAGAATCTCCGGCTCGATAATATAAATACCCGTATTGATCGTATCGCTGAAGACTTCTCCCCAGCCCGGCTTCTCCAGAAAC
>JALWRO010000283.1:0-510 GCA_027080605.1 Campylobacterales bacterium | reverse complement strand
CTTCGTCGGTAATCACCACACCAAACTGCAACGGATCTTCCACCGGCGTCAGGGCGATAGTCAGTTTTGATTCTTTCTCTTCATGCGCGGAAGTGATTTTCGTAAAATCGAAGTCGGTCACCAGGTCGCCGCTGACAATCACAAAGTTGTCATCTTTCAGATACTCTTCCGCACACTTGACCGCACCGGCGGTACCGTAGTCGTCATCCGGCAATACATAGTCGATTTTGATTCCGAGATCACTGCCGTCTTTAAAATGGTTTTTGATTGTTTCCGGTTTGAAGTAGAGTAAAATAACAAACTCTTTGATACCGAGTTCATCTCTGAGTTTGACGATAATATGTTCCATCATCGGTACATTGATGATAGGCAGCATCGGCTTGGGGAGCGAGTGGGTCAGCGGCTGGATACGGGTACCGAATCCGCCTGCCATTACGACTGCTTTCATGATAGATTCCTTTTTATGATTTTTCTATTTTTTATATCGGAAAAATCTCTTTTTTATTTAGG
>JALWRO010000282.1 GCA_027080605.1 Campylobacterales bacterium | reverse complement strand
ACTGGGTGGTGTTTTTGGACTCGTCAAAGGCGGTGATTTACCCTGGGGGATGGTCTTTCTCTACTCTGCCCTGCTCTTTTCACTCTGTTTCACATTTCTGGGAATCGCCTTTTTCCTCTCCAGCATCGTCAAATCCACCGATGTCGCACTGGGCAGTTCCTTTATCGTCTGGATTGTACTGCTGGCGTTTATCGACATCGCGCTGATCGGTCTGATGCTGCAAAACAGAGTCAATGACGAAGTGATCCTCACCGTCGCCATGCTCAACCCCATCGAAGTTTTCCGTATCGGTGCGATCACACTCTTCGACCCCGAACTAACGGTCATCGGTCCGGTAGCCTACTATCTGCTCGACACCCTCGGAGCAAAACTGCTCATCGTCTATGCTGTTGTATATCCCATCCTCGTTGGTACTTTGTTTGCCTGGTTTGGGTATATTGCGTTTAGAAAAAAAGATCTGTTATAGGAGAGAGATGTGAAGATACTGTTATTGATTATATTGCTTTTTTCAGGTGCCTTTGCAGGTGAAATAAAACTGATCGACCAAAATGCAACCGATCCTGTCTATATTTTGCCGCTGAAAAAGTACCCCAAATGGCTCTGTGAAGCCGAACTGAAAAACGGTAAAAAGATACAATTCGTCTCCGTCAAGTCTATGATGCAGGTCTATCAGCATCAGGACTATTTTCAAAGACACAAACTGATAGATGACAATATCTCGAAAATCTATGTGCAGGATTACATCAGCGGCAGAAAAATTGAAGCACCCAAAGCGGTCTATCTTTTCGGTAGCCGCACTGTCGGACCACACGGAGACGACCTGATACCTTTCGAAAATGAAGAAAACGCCAAACTCTTCATGATGAAAAACGGCGGTACAAAAATATTACCGTTTAACAAGCTTTCCAAAGGCTTGATCAGATACTTGGATATGTAAATAAAGGAAACACTATGAAACGACCGGAACCAATTAACGAAGAGATCGAACTCAAAAACAACGTCTATATCGAAAGCGACACCGACCTCAAAGGGATCATTACCTATGTCAACGACTATTTCGCGGAGATCTCCCGCTACTCGCCTGAAGAGCTCATAGGGCAGCCTCACTCCATCGTTCGTCATCCGGATATGCCCAAAATCCTCTTCAAGATTTTATGGGATCGCCTCCACAATGGACAGAACTTCATCGCCGCCATCAAAAACCTCGCTAAAGACGGCAGATACTACTGGGTCTTTACCGATTTCGAGCACATCAAAGATGAAAACGGAAACACCATCGGCTACAAAGCCGCCAGAAAAAAGATCTCCAAACACGTCACCGACACACTTGACCCTATCTACAAAAAACTGACCGCCATCGAAAAAGAAGGCGGTATGGAAGCAAGTGAAAAATACCTCAATGAATTTCTCAAAGAACACGGAGAGGATATTACCGTAGATAATCTGCTGGAGAATATTCACAGGCTTTACTAGAGGTGTCTCCAGAACTTGATTTTGGGAGTGTTGCTTTAACTACACCTCTATTTGGTACTGTGATAAAGAGTTAATATCCAACTTGAGCCGACAGTAATATTTTGATATAATTTTCACTAAATAATCAAACAAAGGGTTTCTCATGAAAGATACTTTACAACGTATCACAATTGATCCGAATATTTGTCACGGCAAGCCTTGCATCAGAAACATGAGATATCCGGTGGAAACGATTTTGGAACTTCTCAGCTCCGGCATGAGTACGGAAGAGATACTGGACGATTATGAAGATTTGGAAAAAGAGGATATTCTGGCTGTATTAAAATACGCTTCGAAACTAAGTCATATCAAGTCCATACACAAACTCAATGCAGCCTGATGAAATTTCTCGTCGATGCACAACTGCCTAAAAAACTGGCATCTTTACTGAAAGAAGCCGGATATGACACCTTACATACACTTGATTTGCCAGATCGAAACTTCACAAAAGACAGCCAGATCAATCAAATTTCCATCGAAGAAAAGAGAGTAGTTATTTCCAAAGACCTGGATTTCATTGAATCTTTATTGATATCCGACAAACCATATAAACTCCTGGCTGTCAGCACCGGAAATATAACCAACAAAACACTGCTGGAGCTTTTTGAAATACATTTAAAAGAGATTGTTTTGGCACTGGACGAAAGTCGTTTAGTCGAACTGACGCAGAATGAGATAATTATACATTAACAAGATACAACTTGAAATAATAACTGATTTCCTTGCATTAGCTAAGTTTAGTACTGCTAAAATTTACAATCATACCTTTTACAAAGTAACATCATGAAGAAAGAACTCCTTTTCCTCGAAGATGACACACTTCTGGGTGAAACCGTATATGAAGACTTGCAGGAAGTGGGCTACATGTCGACTGGGTAAAAAGTGCCGATGAAGCGGCGGATTTGACCTATGAAAACCGCTATGACCTCTATCTGCTGGATGTGAATGTACCCAGTATGAGCGGTTTCGATCTGCTCTCTTCCCTGCGTGAGAGCGGAGATGAAACGCCAGCGATCTTTTTGATGGCGCGGGGTAAGGTTTCCGATCTTCGCGAGGGGTTCAGTGCGGGGCGGATGATTACGTTACGAAGCCTTTCGATATGGAAACGCTTTTGATCCGCATCGAAAGGACATGCCTTCCAGACAGCACGTCTCGGCGGCAATCTCTCATTTGCAGATGAGAGCGGAAGACTCACGACACTCTACATCATCATCAACTATACCCGCACAAATGACGACGACTTCGCCTGGAGTGCGGGGCGAAACCTACTCGATCTGGACTGGCTTTCTGGAAGCTTCGACTCGGTAGTTTTTTACAGTATGAAACCGTGGATAGAGACACGACTCTTCTGGTTTATCGACTATTACGATTTTCAGTACAACTACTTCACCAAATATACCGGTATCAACGACGACAAAGGGATCGCCGGGATCTACCTGCAAAGCGGCGAAGCGTTGCAAAACTGGTAGTGAGCATGTTTTTACTATCATGTATTTGACCAGGCATATCTCGGCGGTCTGAAACTCTCCAAACCGCTGGATTTCATGAACATCCAGGCAAAGTACAGTTACCTCAAACCGATCTCTGGAGGAAAACTTCCCGACGAATCCTTCCTGCAGCTTCGGGCAGAAACGGAGAACTACGAACACCACCGCGTCATGCTCGGCTTCAGCCGGACCGGAGAACACGGACTCACCGCGATGCTGAGATTTGGCGCACACGCCTTCTCACCCTTTTACCTTACCGGAGCAGTCGACCGTCCCGACGCGAAAAATCTCTATCTGCACAAATATGAAAACGACCGC
>JALWRO010000281.1 GCA_027080605.1 Campylobacterales bacterium | reverse complement strand
ACAATCACGCTGCTTTCAAGCGATTTATTCTGATAGTAGATGATCGTCTTTTTGTTCACTTTTTTACCCGCTTTGATATCGATACCCCCTAACTGGTTGCGCGTCAGATCGAGTCGGTCGAGTTTCAGTTCACGGGCGAGGTCTTTGGCGAGGGCACGTCCGAAGATCTTTTCGGCGGCATTGGCGGCGGAGCTCTGTGCCCCGTCACTCTCACTCACCGCAAAACCGAACAGCAGATAGGAGAAGATATCTTTTTTACTCATTTGCGGTTTCGATTTGAACTGGAGTTTGGGTTTGCGCTTGTCGCCGAGAATGTCGATGAAGATCACCACTTCGTCGATCGGATACTCTACATGAATATCGAGATGCGGGTTGATCTCTTCCAGTCCACGAAAGGCGACCGCCCCCTCTTTGAGCTGAAAACGCTTATCCCCCAGATCATATTCCCCTTCGAGAATATTGATCTTACCCAGCAGTTTCACTTTAGAGCCGAAATCTTTCCGCACTTCTATATCGGGTTTGAGCACGATCGTCCCCGCTTCGACTTTGTATTCGATCTCATCAACACTTTTGATATGCAAATCGAGAAAGGTGTTTTTGATAAAGCTGTTGTCGGCAGCCGCCTTCTTCTTCGACTTTTTGATAATAATGATATCCGGATCCTGTGACACATCGAGCACACGCGATTCATAGGTAATCTCCGTATCCGCCAGCGTCACATCACCTGAAACCGCCAGCTGCTCCCCGCTTTTGTAAAACTGAATATCGGTCGTAAGCCGGGTCTGTCCGTAACCTGCCATGCCGAGATAGAGCCTGTTCGTTTTGAGTGTACCGCTGAGCACGCCCGCTTTTTCCTGCGCCTTGAGACTCAGAAAATCCTGCAACACAAAATCGATCTGCGTCGCACCTTTTTTCAACACAATAAACGCCGGATGCGCCAGATGAACGGTACGGTTCATCTTTTTAGGTTTGAAACCTCTGAGCTGAAAATTAAACGTTGGAATATCGATCCTCTCAGGCTGGTAATATGCCAGCAGATTGATCTTTTCGATGCGCCCTTCCTGCAGCGTGATTTTCGGCGATTTCAAATTAATTGCAACACGCTCTTTATCTGTCGTTTTGGCTGTCAGCACCACCGCACCGTCCACTTTGGGAAACGGCGCAATCGGATAGACTTTGTCAATCTCATGAAGCAGTTTTTTGATGGAGGGGATATCGACTTTTGCATCGGCAAAGAGCGGTTTTTGTCTGAACGCTACGTTCGCCGTTACCGCCCTGTTTTTCAGATGCGCCGTCACTTCACCCGCTTTCGACTTCGCGTCGAGTCTCATCAAAAACCCTTTTGCCCGAAGCGAGAGCGGTGTGAGGGTAAAATCTTTCCCGTCCATCGTGAAACGGAAACGGTTGGTACGCACATCTCTTCCGGCAAGGTGCAGGGCTTTAAGCTGCATCGAGACATCCGCCTTTTGTTCATGAAATGTATAAAAACCTTTGGCATCCAGCGCGGCATAACTTTTACGAAATTTCGGAGGCAAGGCAAGATAGAGTCTGTCGAGGTAGAGTTTTTGACTCAGCAGTGAAAAATCGAAACGGTTGAAATCGCCGCTTTTGACTACCGCTTTGAGTTTTTTGGAGTGGAGTTTTGCATCGAGCCGCTTCAGACTGCCGTTGAGATCAAGCCCGATATTACCCAGCTGTGTCAGGTTCACATCAAACAGCGGCTCCCTCTGGCGCAGTTTGAGCAGTGCGTTGTAGCGCAAGGTGCGGTTGATGTCGTCTGCATCAAGCGCCGCTTTGCCTTTGAGTTTCAGATCCCCGTAGGTGGAGTTGACCAGAAGGTCAATATCACTTTTGACCGTATGCGCCGCAAGATCATAATGGACTTTCGTGTTTCGGATACGTGGTGTAAATCGATAGCGATCAACACGTGCCTGACCGGAGAGATCGACCATAGCATCCAGCGCTTTGGCATCTCCCTGCACTCTCAGCAAAAGCGGTGAGAGCTTTTTGAAATCGACACGTTTGGTCTTGAGATGTTTTTTCAGATACGCCTCTTTCGCCCGTACCACCGTTTTTGCGCTGTAACGCAACATTTGGTTGATATCCGAAAGCGTTGCGGAGGCGTTTGCCTCGAGTTTCATGAGCGCGGCATTGGAGAGAATATCGGCGGTTATTTTACTTTGCAACTTCTGTGTGACGGTATTGAAAAGCAGACGTGTATCGATTTGACGGCTCTCCAGCGTCAGATCACCCGTTTTGAGCGCCAGCGGATCAATCTGTAGATTTGCCCGGATTTTCTCTCCCTTTGTCACCGCCGTGATATGTAACTGCGGCACCTTTTGGAGAGTGATATTCTGATCAGCAAGCAACTGTGCAACAAACGGCTTTTTGGGTAACAGGTCAGTTTTCAGGTCGAGTTTGAGTGTTTTTTCCGGTCGTTTTAGATTCAGACGACTCTGAAACGTCAGATTCATATCCGCCGCATTGGAGAAGATATCCCCGTCACCCGAGGCTTTTATATAACTCTTTGCCAAATCGTAATCCGCATGCAAATTCAGATGCTGCGGTTCGACGATATAGTCGGCATATTTGATTTTCCCCTCTTTGAGACGCACATCCGCCCTGACCTGCCGCATGGTACCGTTGGCATCGAGATGAATGTTGGAAGGTTTCATGAAACTCAGGTTTCCATCATGAAGAAACGCCGCCAGCGCCGGTTTGGCACCTGTCAAATCACCGTCAAGACGATAGGTAAGCGTATTGTTCAGATCCTCCAGATCCATCCCGCTTGTCAGATGCAGATCGTAGTCCGCGGCATCGCTGGTACCTTTGAGCGTTGCATTGGCATCGAGTCGCTTTTGCCCAAAATTGTAGTTACCCGTCAGGTGCAGTAACTCCGGCGTTATCGCCAGTGTCGTATAGTGGAGTTCGGTTTTATGAAGCGTAATGTCAAACGCCGTCCGGGTCAAATCACCCTCCAGCTCTGCCATGATATGCGGTGTCGAGTCGATGGTCAGATTCTGTTCCTCCACAAACTGCTGCAGATAGTTTGGATCGGGATCGAGGTCGATGGTACCGTTGTAGCGGCTCTCATGAAGTGTGATGTCGGAGCGCAGCTTAGCAACATTACTGTCAAGCGAAAGATCAACTTTTCCACTAATCTTTTTGTCCATATCGTACGAAAAATCGCTGACATGCAGTGAGAGTTGTTTAACCGTATATTCATGATAACTGGTATCGACCAGCGAGAGATCGAGATCGTCCACCAGAATCTTTTTGATCTGATCGTTTTTGGCTGTCGTTTCACTGGATTCGCTGCTGCTGTTGGTATCGATCAGTGAAGCGAGAAAATCCTGATCGATCCAGACATTGTTCGCCGCCACTTTTTCGATATGCACTACTCCCTCAGAGAGTGCGGGATAATCAACTTTGAGGGTGAGATCTGCCTTGACTTTGTCGTCGTAATTGACCCCTTCGAGGGAGAGACCACCCAGCACATTTCCGGAAAGCTTCTCATAAGAGAGTGGTACGCCCAGTTGTGAAACCGCTGTTTTGACTGCCGTATCGAGTACTTTTCCGTTCCCCAGCACCAGAAACAGCGATCCTGCGACAACCGCCAGAAGTATCAACAACGTCCAGAGCAGATATTTAACGACTTTCAAAAGACCTGTCCTATGCTAATATGAAACTCAAACCCGCTCTCTTTTTGCGGAAAACCGAAATCAACCCGCAGCGGACCGATCGGCGTTACGTAACGGATACCGAACCCCACACTATCGTAAAAAGTGTCACTGAAGTGGTGCGGTTTGAGTGAGAGCATCGATGTATCGTAAAAGAGACTCATCCAAAACTTCTCGAAAAAGAGCTGTTCGCGGTACTCTATCATGAAATCCACCAGAGAGACACCGCCCAGCGGTATGCCGCCGGGAGCTTTCTCCCCTACCTGCTGAAACGCATAACCGCGGTTGGTGATCGATCCGCCGGTATAAAAACGCTTGAAAAGCGGCACATCTTCGTTGATCGATCCGATGCGGGTTTTGACCCCTAAAATACGCTTTTTGGAAAAAGATTTGATATAGCGCATCTCCAGCAGCGCTTTGAGATACTCCAGATCGGAACCGAGCAATTTCGACGCCTTCTCCAGATAGAGCGATATGTAGTACCCTCTGGTCGCATCGATCATCGAGTCGCGTTTATCGACAAGCACCCGGTAGAAAAAAGAGTTGATAAAGTAATTCCCCTCCTCATCCTTATACTCCGGAATCTTCGGCTTTACCCTGCTGTTCTCCGTCAAAATACCGAAATAGTGCTCCAGTCCGATAAACCGCTTGCCCAGTGTAAAACGGTTCTCCCACACACGCTCCGAAAACGCTTCGTAACTGTGGTAGTAGTACTTGATCCTGTCCTCCAGCGTGATCTTTCCAAAATAGGGAACGATGATCCTCGGATCGTAGTAGGTCAGGAAGGTATCGTACCCCTTTTCATTGAGCTGAATTCCCGTATCGAGCACTTTCAGGTTTCCGAAAAAGTTCTTGTCCGTCCAGCGGATACCGCCACGCGCACCCTCATCCGTGTCGTAACCGATATTAGTCTTCAGAAACTTCGTCTCACCGGTTTTCAGCGCTATATCGATCGGTACGACAGAACCGTTCAAATCAAGCTTCGGCTCCACCGCAATATAGTCGTAAATACCGTACTCGTAAATATTGTCGTACGTCTTCTCCAGCTCCCGGATATCGAACGGTTTGCCTTTTTTGTAGGTGATCGCATCTTCGATGATCACCTTTTTGACATTCCCCTGCCCTGAGATGGACGTATCGCCGAACGTACAGCTGATATTGTCGTCGATATGATAATCGAGATCGACCCGGTAACTGTCGAGATGAACATAGGCTTTGGCATCGAAGGCATATTTGGGATGGGCGTTTTCCAGCATATACCGCTCGATCTTCTCTTTAGACTCTTTGAATTTGTCCGTACGGAAGATATCCCCTTTTTTGTAGATCACCAGTTTGCGGTACTGTGTATCGGGTTCCACCTTGACAGAAGCAACTTTAATCGGCTCTTTTTTCTCTATCCTGATGACAATTTTATCTTTCTCTATTTTGGGAGTAATCTCAGCGCGGTAATAGCCCAGCGACTCGTAATATGCCCTGAGACGTTTGATGTAAGAGGAGATCTCCCCGTCGTCGAAAACGGGATCTTTGCGCCAGAACGCATAAAAGGGAGGGTAAGGCTTACCGATGACACTGTAAAGCTTGTCAGAACCAAGCTCCCCCAGTGTCGAAACACCTGAGCCTGTAAACGAGAGTGTCTTGAAAATCTTCGCTTCTGCACACGTGGCAAAGAAAACAAAAAGCAGTAAAAAAACAACACGCATACGACTCTGCAAACAGGAACCTTGTTTAGATATTTTTATTAATATCTTAACAAAATTCCACTATATTTTATATAAACTTCATGAAAACGTTACTTTTGTATAAATTTCCCACACCCTTTCTCTTTCGTACCGCCGAAAGTACGCACCTCAACCGCCGTACCTTTACGCGCGATGTCATTTCTTTTACATTCATTTTTTTTAATACACTCCTGATTGTTGCAACCGACATTTTCAGGTACTTTTGCCATGTGGACTCCTTTGGAATTTTTGTTGGATTATAGCGAAAAAGGGTAAAAGTTGTGAAGTCGGTATTTGCAGCAGAGAAAATCACCACATACTCTGTTATTCGATTCTTACGTACCGATCACTAATGTCCGCTTTCCCTTGCAAAATCATCTTCTATCCGCACTATATCATCTTCCCCCGTGTACTCTCCAACTTGCGCTTCGATGAGTACGACAGGGATTTTACCTTCGTTTTCCAGCCGGTGCACTTCTCCCATTTTGATATAGGTCGATTCGTTGGGACGGATAAGTTTGACTTCCTCTCCGACGGTTACCGTAGCTGTACCGCTGACAACGATCCAGTGTTCGTTTCGGTGAAAATGCTTTTGCAGGCTGAGGCGTTTGCCGGGTTTGACAACGATACGTTTGATTTTATATTTATCATTATCAAGCAATACTTCATATGTACCCCATGGTCGATGCACTATCGTATGGACATTTGTCAAATCACTTTTCTGTGCTTTGAGTTTTTCCACAACTTGTTTCACCTTTTGGGAAGATCCTTTTTTACTGATTAGCAATGCATCCGGTGTATCTACGATAATCAAATCTTCAATATCAATAGTCGCTATCTTCTTATTATGCCCGATTAACAAATTATTTTTGGAATCGATACCGACATATTTGTCAATTTTAGTATTGCCGTTGTTATCTTTCGGTAACTCTTCATAGAGCGCATCAAAACTTCCCAGATCACTCCAGTCGATATCGCTGGGAACTACTTTGACACGGTTACTCTTTTCCATTACAGCGTAGTCGATACTGTCAGAAGGAATTTTTTCCATATCCTCTTCTTTGATTCTCAGTACATTTTCAGGCACAGTTACAGCACTCTTTACTGCACTTTCACATGCAACGTAAATCTCAGGTGCATGTTTTTGCAACTCTTCGAGAAATACACCCGCCTGAAAACAAAACATACCGCTATTCCAATAATAATTGCCTTTTTCCAAATATGCTTTGGCAGTAATGTCATCTGGCTTTTCTGTAAAACTGATGACATTTTCACCGTTCGCTTCAATATAACCATACCCCGTCTCCGGATATGCCGGAGTAATTCCGAATGTTACAAGAGCGCCTTGCTTTGCCATCATTTCCGCACTATCAACTACTTGTCGATACGCAGCTTCATCTTTGATCAAATGATCTGACGGCGTTACAAGAACAATCTCATCAGGCGAAAGCATCATACAGGCAAGGGCAATAGCAGGTGCTGTATTTCTGCCGACAGGCTCAAGGAGATATTTGTTATCTTCAATTTGCATCTCTTCAAGCTGATCATACGCCAAAAAATACTGCGCCTGACTAGAAACAATAAACTGACTGTCACATATTCGACTGTTACGCTCCACCGTCAGCTGAAAGAGGGATTTGTCGTCGAAAAGCTTTACAAACTGTTTGGGCATCAATGTCCGGCTGATAGGCCAGAGCCGCGTACCGCTGCCGCCGCAGAGGATGATATTTGTCATGAGATCTCACTTTTGAAAATATAAAAAATATATTTTATCTTCTTTTTATTTGTAAGGGCTTAAAGTATAGCATCATCTCCTCTTCCATACCGACTCTTCCCGTGCCTCCTCTTTTTCAATCGCTTTACGCACTTCATGAAGCACTGTTTCCGCCTCTTCTCCAACCACAAATTGCCCGCCGTACAATTTTTCCATTTGCGCGATATAGGCTTTGCGTTGCGCTTTTTGCATATCATTTTCGGGTGCATGAAACAGGTAGAACATACCGCTCGTGTCGTGTCGCTTTTTACGGTGAGATTCGATGTAGAGTTTTGCGGAAATTTGTTTCAGTGAACCGTCGGGCTGGAGTTTCAAACGTGCGATTCTGGCACCGTAAGGTGCTTCCTGAACAGAGCCGCTGCGTGTCCAGAGTGTATATAAAACCAGTATGTCCCCATCACTTTGATAGACACCCTGCTGGATGCTTTTTCCGAAACAGCTGCCGGTTTTGTCATGAAGTACGAAAGTTTTCAGATAGTGCAAATCCTGATTTTCCGACTCTTTGTAGAATCTGACAGAGACCCCTTTGCTGTCGTACAGGTCATACGGCTCTTCCAAAAGTGTCAGTGTTTCATTCCCCAGCTGCAAATACCTGACCGAAGCTTCCGCATAAAGGTATTTCATGAAGAGCAGCGCTATTATCAACAGTTTCATTGAGCATCCTGAAATCATTATTTTATAACAACATTATAGCATTAAGTTACAGATAGATACAATATGGCTGACATATCTCAGGACTTGTAAAACAAAACAATGAAAAAGGCACTCGTTTTATTTTTTTTGCTGCTGTTCCTCCCATCGCTGCAGGCGCAGATGATCGATCTGAACTCCACCGTATGCTACACCAAAGAGATGAGTCAGAATTTCCGAAAATCCTCCACGCGACATTACCACCGTTTCCTCGAAAAGATCGATATGTTTTTCAGCGGGAGCGATGAGATCAACAAAACCTGTTACCGGCAAATCCGTGAAAACAAACTGCAGGTTGTCCTTTCGCTTAAAGAGGGACCGGCTGTCAACCTGCATCTGCGGGGGAAAATTGTTCTGCCCCAGCTGAAAAACAGGGTTGAACTGACATTCAGCCAGAAGGACAACCAGGAGATCGACAACCAGAGCGCTTCCACCGGCTATGACGATATTGTCAACGACTCCAAACTCCACGTCGGTCTGAAATATTACCTCTACCGCAAAAAACGCAGCGCAGCTTACGGCAAACTCAGTTTCAAACTCCGTGCGCCGTTTGGTCCCTACCTGAAACTGGGAGTGGACAAAAGCTACCTGAGCGAAACCTTTCTCGAAACTTCCTGGGACAACGCCCTCTACTACTATCTCAACGGCAACGACCTTGCGGCATCCACAACCGTCACCTTCTTCAAACCTGTCACACCCGACTACTGGGTGGGGCAAAGCAACAAACTCTTCTGGAAAGGGGAAAGCACACTCTACCTGACCAACAGCCTCACGCTCTACCAAATCTTCGATCTGAACAACCGCATCGTCTATAAAACGGACTACACCACCTCCTGGGAGAAAGAGGAGCACTTCGCGCACGACAGCTGCAGTATCAGCGCCGGATATTTCCACCGCTTCGACAAATGGTTCTTTGCGGAACTGGTACCCAAACTCAGAAAAAGACGCGACAACAGCTACCGCACCGAAACACTCTTTACCCTCAACCTCGGTATGTTGCTGGGGAGATAATCAATCTACTAACACAATATCGAGCCCGCTTAACAGTCTGAGCGCATTATAACGACTGAATTTTGCACCTGTCAGCGTGTTGGTACGGATATCGATCATGAAGTTTTTTGCATCGCACAGATCGGCTTCGCTCAGGTCAGTGTGGTGAAAAAGTGCATTGGTAAGATCTGTATATGAGAGATCTGCCCCGGATAGATTCACTTCCCTGAAATCCGCCTCTGCGGCATCGCATTCGCGTATCTCCCATTTGCGCAGATCGAGTCCGAAAAGCGAAGCGCTGTTGAGTGTGGAGCGGTGAAACTTCAATGGACGCAGTGTCAGTGAACTCCAGTCCGCCCTTCCCCAGTCAATGCCGATCAATTTGCATTCGCGAAACGTCACATTGGAAAAGCGGCTGTCGGTCAGATCGGCAAGGGTAAAATTACACTGGTGAAACATGCAGTCTGAAAAGAGAGAGGCTTTGATTTTGGCATACGTAAAATCACACCCGCTGAAACTGCACTCCTCAAACTCTTTTTTTAAAAGTGTCTCATTTGCCAGAGAGAGTTCATGAAACGATTCGGCGAAGTTGTCGTCGGCGAACATCAGCCCCCGCCGACAAAGTGAAGGAACTCTACTTTGTCTCCTTCATGAAGTGTGTGGGTTTCCCACGCCTCTTTTTTGACGACTTCCATATTGACTGCGCTTGCCATCGTTTTGTCGGCGATGCCGAGCTCTTCCAGCAGCGCTTTGATGGTGGTGTTTGCATCGATTGTTCTTTTTTCCCCGTTGACAATGATGTGGATCATCTCATTCCCCTTTGCGAAATATCACGCCTTTGAAACGCTCGCCCATAAAGGTCGGGTCGATGAGCATTTTGGCGCGGTTGAGTTCTGCCTGATATGTTCTCTCATCCGCATTTTGCTTCAGCATATCCAGCAGGGTTATGATACCAAAATTTACCAGCATTGCCAACTGGGTGCGGTATTCATGAAGTGTCGCACCGCTGGCTTTGTACGCATCGATCAGGTGGTTGAAGTGGACATCGTACGTGATGTCGCTTTTGCCGTAAAGCATCTCCAGTGTCAAACCTTCGGGCTTCTCCTGCGCATCTTCCACAAAATCGGTCAGCGCGAAGAAAGGGATCGACTGATGCTTGTAGTAGAGCCGGATCGAGTAGTCGGGTCTGGGTTCGAGATCACCGTAGTCGAAGGTGACAAACTCATACTTTCCAAACGCCTTTGCCATCGCTGCCGCAAACGCTTCGTAGCCTCTGGCAACTTCGCCTTTCTCCAACCCGTAACGCTGCACGATCTCCGCCGTAAAATCATCCTGCTGTCCAAAATGAAAACGGTGCCCCGCTTCGGCATAGAGCATTTCGCCGCCTTTGACCAGTTCACAGGGAAAAGCGTCGAAAATCTCGTTGGCAACGACAAAAGCGCTTGAAAGGGAGAGTTCCGACAAATCGCCGCAGAGTTCCAGAGAAACAGCATCGCCGAAGCTTTCATAAAAATATTTCCGCTGCGCTTCACGGTTCTCTTGCTGTGGTTCGACGATGGCAAAGTGCACCGTTTGCAACAGCTCCGGACGCAGGGTGTAGATAAACTGCACCATATCCGCCAGCAGATATCCCTGGTGCGCTCCGACTTCAACGATGGTCGTATTTTCCGGTAAAAATCCCTCATCGATCACATCGATAAAACGTTTGGCGATCGCACCGCCGAAAAACATACTCGAACTGACCGCCGTGTAGAAATCACCCTCTTTTCCGATTGTCCGAAACTTCGTGTAGTAGCCCTCTTTACCGTAGAGCCACTCCCGCATATAGTCACTAAACGGTATCACTTCATGAAGCCTTGGTTGCCGCAAACGCTTTTTCCAGCCGTGCAAACCCTTCGTCTGTCTCTTCACGGGAGATGGTCAGCGGCGGCAGAAAGCGAAGTGTATTGCGCCCCGCTTTGAGCACCAGTAGTTTTTCGTTGAAAGCGTTTTCGACCAGAGCACTCAGCAACGCCGCACTTTTGATACGCAACCCGCGCATCAGCCCCAGACCGACCGCCTTTTCGATAATGTCGGGATACTTTTCGACAAATTCATGAAGCCGCTTTTCAAAATAGAACAGCGACGCATCCAGCCCGCCGCTGTTTTTGTAGCCGTCGAGTATCTCCAGCACTTCAAATGCCGCGCGTGTCACGAGGTAGTTTCCGCCAAAGGTACTGCCGTGATCACCCGGGGAAAAGATATCTTTGAGCGTCGTCATCACCACACCGATCGGCACGCCGTTTCCCAGCCCTTTGGCAACGGTGATGATATCGGGCTCGATTTCATAGAGATTCGCCGCAAAAAGTTCTCCGGTGCGGTAAATCCCCGTCTGCACTTCGTCGATCGCCAGCAAAATATCGCGCTCTTTGAGCATCTTCGCCAATTGCTGCACTTTGGCTTTATCCTGCGGTTCGACACCGCCCTCCCCCTGCACCAGTTCAATCATGACACAGACGGTATGGTCGTCGATCAGCGAAGCGATATGGTCGATATCGTCCGCATAGACAAAACCGTCCGGGAAAGGTCCGAAATAGTTGTGCATCTTCTCCTGCCCCGTCGCTTTGAGTGTCGAGATGGTTCGTCCATGAAAAGAGTGTTTGAGGGTGATCACTTTGTAGCGTTTTGGCTCACCGTCCACTTCACCGTATTTACGCGCAATCTTGATCGCCCCTTCATTCGCTTCGGCACCGCTGTTGGCAAAAAAACAGCGCATATCGTATCCAGACTTCTCCACCAGCGATTTCGCCAGCTTCGCCTGCGGCTCGATCAGATAGAGGTTGGAGATGTGGATGATCTTCTTCGCCTGATCGCAGATCGCGTTGCTGACACGTTCGTTTGCGTGTCCTACGCTTACCACACCGATACCCGAGGTAAAATCGATATATTCGTTGTCCTGGTCATCCCACACTTTAGCACCCGCACCGTGCGTAAAATTGACATAGTTTCGCCCGTATGAATGTAATATAAAATCTTTGTCCATCTCTTCAAACATAATAATTCCTTAAAATTAACTGGAGTATAATCATTGATAATCAATTTTATCTTCTAATCGATTAAACTCTGTTAGAATAGTTTCAAAGGATCATGAAATGCAGATTGCGCTGAACAAATTTATCGGTTTCCTGCTGGTTTTCGCTACGCTCGGTGCAGTTGCATGGCAAGCCCTTTTTGAACTGCTGGGAGAATGACGATGGCACTTGCAAAACGCTACGACCCGACGGCTGACGGGAAAAAACCTTTCTTCATCAAAGGTGTTTTGCTCTACATCCTCGCGCTGCCGCTGATACTCGGTCTCTTTTTCGCGCTGATCGCCGGAAAGACCACTGCTATCCTGACGCTGGCAATCGCGACTGCGCTCTATCTTCTGGGTGCGACAATCGCCCGAAAAGGCTTTCTGGCGGAGCGGGAATATAACAAAAGCATCCTCGCCAAAGCACCGAAACTCAAGTACAAAACCGTTTCCGCAATTGTGCTTGCGTTTGCCACCTTTTACACCTCTCTCTTCGCTGCGCATAACGGGTTGATACTCAGTATCGTACTGGCGGTTTTCTTCATGATTGGCTTTTACCTCTACTACGGTTTCGATCCTGTCGAAGACAAAGTGGGTGAACTTGGCATCGGTGTGACCGCCGAAGAGGTGATTGAGATTACCGGTCGGGCGAAAAAGAGTGTGGATCACCTTAAAAAGATCCGGCAGCGTGTCAAAGATCCGGAAGTGGAGGCGATGATCGACTCCGTAGTCCAGGAGACCGAAGATGTGATCGGCGCTATCGAGAAAGATCCCAACGACCTCTCCAAAGCGCGGAAATTTTTCAATGTCTACCTCTACCGCACGGAACAGATCAGCAAAGAGTATCTCAAAAACCTCGAAAACGACAATATCGACGAAACGCTGCGCAACAACTTCAAAGAGCTCTTGCAAAGCGTGACCAAAACCATTCATGAACAGAAAGCGAGACT